>JALONF010000253.1 GCA_025455085.1 Ignavibacteriaceae bacterium | reverse complement strand
GCAGGAAATTCTCCCATTTTCTCTCTGGCCTCGCAGGCAAGAATTTCTATTTGCAGCCAGGTGGCGAATTTAAATTCGTCTTCCCAGATATTTCCCATTTCGGGCAGAGTGTATCGGCTTATCATCCTTTCACCAGTTTCATTTGTTTGGTTAATTCTTTTTCTTCTCTTATAATTTTGACTGTTATCGTTTGCCCGGCTCTGAATTCGTGAAAGACACTGAACATCGTATTTTCATTATTAATTTTAAAGCCTTCAACATCAACAATAATATCGCCAACTTCGATGCCTCCCCGTTCGGCAGGAGTGTTGGGATAAATTTTTGTAACGATCACTCCTTTAGCACTATTCAAATGATAATATTTTGCAATCCCTTCATCAATGGTTTGAATTCTCATACCGATTTCAAAATTTCTATCAATGCTGCCTTTTTCTTTAAGTTCAGCAATTATCCTTTTAACTTTGTTTACAGGAATAGCAAATCCTAATCCGATACTACCGCTGTTATTGCCGGATGTAAAAATAAGTGTATTCATTCCAATAACTTCACCCAAGCTGTTGACTAATGGTCCGCCGCTGTTTCCCCCATTAATTGAAGCATCAGTTTGAATCATATTTAAATAATAACGGTTGTTGATTGCATCGAGGTTCATTCCGGTTGCACTTACAACACCGACAGTTACCGTTGGTTTATCGTTCAATTCAAAAAGTCCAAATGGATTACCAAGAGCGATAACCCATTCACCGATAATTATATCATCAGAGTTTCCAAGGGTTACAAAGGGTAAATCGTCTCCATTAATTTTAAGAAGACAGATATCGCTGGCATTATCGGACCCAATTATCTTTGCATCGAATTGACGTCCGTCAGTTAAAGTTACTGTAATTTTAGTTGCATTGCCAGCAACATGATCGTTAGTAACAATATAGCCATCAGAGGAGATTATATACCCCGAACCCAAACCTTTAACTTCCTGGTTATAGGTTCCCCGGTTTCCAAAAAATCTTTGAAAGAATGGATCATCAAAAAATGAAAAGAATGGATCTTTGTATTCTCTTATTTCAATGACATTAATTCCAACAATCGAAGGACTTACATTTTTCACTGTTTCTGTTAATATGTTCCTTCTAGAGTTTGTAATCTCATCAATGTTTTTATCTTTT
This sequence comes from Ignavibacteriaceae bacterium, assembly GCA_025455085.1. Lineage (GTDB taxonomy): Bacteria > Bacteroidota > Ignavibacteria > Ignavibacteriales > Ignavibacteriaceae > IGN2. Next base: position 2,700 of record JALONF010000253.1, on the reverse strand, counting down.
TGATCCTGCAACTGAGCGAAGACGACATTTTTATTATTGTCATTAACTCCGGAGACATTGATAAGGTTAAGTTCACTGCTGATATAAACAGCAGCGGTAAGTACGGCGATAATGATGCCGATAGTAATTAAATTTTTGTTTCTGATCATTTTTTAAGTTTCCAATTATTTTTTTGTTCAGCGATTAATTCTTTTAATGGTTCTATATGCTTGATGAAAATTATTATTAGTGCCGCACTGCTGATCATCAACAATACGTCTAAATTTACTGGCTGTGGAAATGCATACTTCACAGCGACCTCAGAAGTTCCATAAACAACAAATAAAGAAAGAACTGTTGAACTAATATTAGCTAAAAGGATATTCTTTCTCATCACCATAAAAATCACCCAAAGCAAAGCCCATATTATCAGTAAATAGGGGAACATAAAGGCTGCACCTCCGGCTGCAGTTGCGAGTCCTCGACCACCTTTAAAATTTATCCAGGGATTGTAGCAATGGCTAAAGACAGCAAACAACAATGACAAGGCAGGATAAATAAATTCACCGGAGAAAAGAAATATCGGAATAAGTGTAGAGGCAAGACCCTTTAAAAAATCTATCAAAAAAACAGAGATACCAATCAGCTTCGAGTTAGTAACTTCGAATGAATTCATTGCGCCCACATTGCCAGAGCCTTCCTTGGTTATATCCTTCCCTCTAGATTTTTTTAGCAGGATATATGCTGAAGGAAAGGAGCCAAGTAGATAACCAATAGTTGAACTGATAAGATATTCCATAAAAATTCAGTTATTAACTGAAGAAATTTAATGATTTTTGTGCAGAATAATTATGAGAGGAAGGAGTTTGAATTTGAGGCGGCGGTCAGATTCGAACTGACGAATAAAGGTTTTGCAGACCTTCGCCTTAGACCACTTGGCAACGCCGCCATAGCCCCACCTAACCTCCCCGCAGAGGAGTAATAAAAAAGCCCTTCCCTTAGGGAAGGGTTTGGGATGGGATTGAGCGGGAAACGGGACTCGAACCCGCGACATCAACCTTGGCAAGGTTGCGCTCTACCAACTGAGCTATTCCCGCATAAATATCAAGTTGAATAAGAACAATTCTAACTATTGCCGCAAAGAATCAATTTATTTAAGAACCTAAATTCGGGAGACAAATATAATATTGGTATGCCTTCGAATCAAATGAAATTCAGTACAAAAAAAGAGTCCGACTCGCGCCGGACTCTAATATCACAAAGGATAAATGAAATTACTTGAGTAACATCATCTTCTTTGTCTGAACAGAATTTGCTGACTGCAATTTGTAGAGGTATACACCGGTTGATAAGTTTGAAGCATCGAATGTTACTTCATAGAAACCAGCCTGTGTAAAACCATCTGCTAACACTGCAACTTCTTCACCAACAATGTTGAATACAGATAGTCTGATATTTCCAGATTCAGGTACGCTGTATTTAATGCTTGTTGATGGGTTGAATGGGTTCGGATAGTTCTGAGCTAAGTCGAATGTTAACGGAGCAGTTACATCAATTTCAACTACGTCGGAATAAGCATATTTGCCGTTATAATCAACTTGTTTTAGTCTGTAGTAGTTTACTCCCAATTCTGCTGTTACGTCAGTGTAAACATAACTTCTTGGTTCAGTGGTTGTTCCGTAACCTTCAACAAAACCAATGGTTCTGAATTCAGAAGATTCAGTTCTTCTTTCAATTTCAAATCCCTGGTTGTTTATTTCAGAAGCAGTCTCCCAATTAAGAACTACCTGACTGAGATTGTTAACGTTTGCTGTGAATGAAGTTAACTCAACTGGAACTGGGAAATCAGCAAACCAGTAGTCATCATAATAGCATTCATCAACTGCTGTCTGAAGTGGACCATAGAAATCATTTGCTGCTACGCGTTTTGCGTATGTTGTTGGATTGCCTCTTGTCCACTGCCACTGGTGAATCATTGTATTGTTCAACCAGAATTGAGCCTGATCGGTATCAAGATTTACCATTACAGTTACAAAAAGCCAGGTATTATGAGAGAATGTGAAATTTGTTGTTGCTGGGGCGTCTGCTAATAATCTGCCTTGCCCTTGTGCTAAATCTCCAAAATAAACTTCCATTCCCCAATGACCACTAGTGCTAGCCGGGAATGTGTTCAGAGTGTTGAAGTAACCAGCTTTTCCAGCAGGGATATACATATAAAAACTAATATACCAAACACCTGCAGTCTTGTCACCAAGAGGTTTTACAAAATCATTTCCAGGAACTATTACAAATGAATTTGGTGCGCTGTGTGCATACACGGTAGAAACTGTTGCATCTTCTGCTGAGCAAGGTAATTGGCTCCAGGTTGTCCAGTTTACAGGATCCTGACAAGCAACCTGCTGACCAGCTATGAAACCATCGAAATCTTCAAAGAAGTAAGCAGCACCTGCTTCAGTACCCATAATTAAAAATGGCATACCTTGAACACTACCACTACCTGTATCTAAAGCTTGTGCCCAACCAGTACTGGTTTTCTGCAAAGCATTTCCGGTTGTGGTTTGACCAAGAATAGAAACTGGAGGAGCCCAAGGACCAGAAGACAATGTTCCGCCGAATTGAAACTCAACCCAATAGGTTCCAGGTGCAAGGTTAACAGCAGGTGACAACTGAGCAACAGCTCTCATTATAGGTCTTTGATTGTTTGACAAACCTGTGTCCAGA
>JALONF010000021.1 GCA_025455085.1 Ignavibacteriaceae bacterium | reverse complement strand
GAATACGAATCGGAAACAGAAAAAGAAATCGCTGCAGCAGGACCAAAAGTGAATGCGTGATTGGATGAATGCATGGGTGAATGCAATCATGCATTCATTCAGACATTTGTTTCTAGTTCGCTCACTATCAATTATATATCCATCAATCAAAGGAAGTATTTCAAATGAAAAAATTATTGGGTTTATTAGTAATTGTTTTGATTGGAATCCAGTTTATTCCTGTAGAGAGAACAAATCCTACAGTTACTTGGGATATTAATGCGCCTGAAAACGTTGCCTCAATACTAAGAACTTCATGCTATGATTGTCATTCAAATGAAACCGAGTGGCCATGGTATTCATATATTGCACCTGTTTCATTTATGGTTGCAGGAGATGTAGAAGACGGAAGAAAACGACTTAATTTTTCTGAGTGGGATAAGTATGATGGAAGCAAGAGACAAAAACTACTTGAAGAAATAGTAGAAGAAGTTGAAAAAGAAGAAATGCCATTAACTATGTATACGTTCACTCATCCAAATGCAAAGCTTGATCCTTACAGAATTAACTTAATCAAGGATTGGGTCAAACCAGGAAGCAGTTATGAAAAATCACCTAGATATAAATAAGATTAAGAGAAGTTTCCTTTAGACATTCATTATTTTCGAGATGATATCCTCACTGCTTTTAAGCTGAGAGTTAAAACAATTCACTCTCGTACAGATTGCAGCAACTTCCTTGAATGAAGAATCTTTAGTTAAGAACATACCTATCAAATCAGCACCACATTCGCATTTCGAAAATATTGGTAATTTTACTTCACAATCCGGGCAATAAACTCCCAGGATTTCCTTATCAATTAATTCTATATTCAGACTTATCTTGGATTTATCACCGTAAACCGGACTGAGTGCAATAAGTCCTTCATCATTTTTTTGTCTGATTTTAAGAAGTATCCCCGGAAAATTTCCGAACATTGCTTTTCTGTTGATTAAATTATGTCCATTGGGACAGTAACATTCTTTAACGATAAGAACCTGTTTGCTCTCACGAATAGTTTTATGCAGCGGGTTCGGAAAAATCATCACACCGTTTTTGTCAAATATTGAATTCATATTACCTCCATAGTAAACTTTGTCTACTACAAAAATGTAAAACTTAAGCTAATTAGCAATAGGCTCTTATAAAGAATTTAATATTATTGAATATCTGGCTTGTATGTTTTAACTTCACGTAAAATAAATTCTTATTTATCCCACTAGCTGAGGAAAAATTAAAATGGCAGAAAGAAAACTATCTGGCGAAGTTTTTTATCCATCTGAAGAAATAATTAAAAGCGCACACGCAAAATGCGAGCATCTTTATCAATCAGCAGAAAAGGATTATTTAGGTTTTTGGGAAAAAGAAGCAGGTGAACTTCATTGGTTCAAAAAATGGGATAAAGTTCTTGACGACTCAAAGAAACCTTTCTACAAATGGTTTGTTAATGGTAAGACTAATATTGCTTATAACTGCCTTGATGTTCATTGCGAAACTTACAGACGAAACAAAGTTGCTTTGATTTGGGAAGGTGAAAATGGTGAATTTAAATCTCTCTCTTACTTTGCATTAAAAAGAGAAACCTGTCGCTTCGCAAATGTATTGAGAAGCCTTGGTGTTAAGAAGGGTGACAGAGTTACAATTTATATGGGAAGAATTCCGGAGATTGTTACTGCAATGCTTGCCTGTGCTCGAATAGGTGCAATTCATAGCGTTGTTTACGGTGGCTTTTCTGTTGAAGCTCTTCACGAAAGATTAGAAGATAGTCAATCAAAAGTGTTAATTGTAGCCGATGGTGCCTATCAAAGAGGAAAAATTGTTGAATTAAAAAAGATTGCTGATGAAGCTCTGCAGCGTGCAGCGACTGTTGAAAGTGTACTCGTTGTTAAAAGAACAGGTCACGAAATTAATATGGAATTCGGAAGGGATATGTGGTATCACGAGTTAATGTCATTACCGATAGCTGGAAATGCCTGTGACATAGAAATGATGGATGCTGAAGATCCATTGTATCTGCTATACACATCTGGAACAACTGGAAAGCCGAAAGCAATAATGCACACTCACGGCGGTTATATGGTTGGGACTTACACCACTTTAAAATATGTATTTGACATCCACGAAGAAGACCGGTTCTGGTGTGCCGCTGATCCCGGTTGGGTTACCGGACACAGCTATATTGTCTATGGTCCATTTCTGAATGGTGCAACATCTTTTATGTACGAAGGTGCACCGACTTATCCGTACCCGAGCCGCTGGTGGGGAATGATCGAGAAGTACGGAATAAATATTCTCTACACGGCACCAACCGCTATCAGAGGATTTATGAGATTTGGCGATGCATGGGTTAAACGTCATAATCTTTCTTCATTGAGATTATTAGGAAGCGTGGGTGAACACAAAGTTATTGGTGGCGAACGATGTCCTGTTATGGATACTTGGTGGCAGACTGAGACAGGAATGTTTATGATTACTCCGATGCCTTGCACTCCTCTTAAACCTGGTTCGGGAACAAAACCATTTCCCGGTTTAAAGATGGATATAGTTGATGAGGAAGGAAAACCTGTGAAAGATAATGAAGAAGGCTTCCTCGTAATAAAAAATCCCTGGCCTTCGATGCTAAGAACAATATGGAACGATCCTGATCGATATATTCAACAATACTGGAATCGTTTCCCCGGAATGTATATGACTGGTGATTCCGCACGACGAGATGAGGACGGCTATTACTGGATTATAGGAAGAGTTGACGATGTTATTAAAGTTTCTGGTTATCGTCTCGGTACTGCTGAAATTGAAAGCGCACTTGTCAGTCATCAGGCTGTGGCCGAAGCGGCAGCAATTGGACTTCCGCACGAAATTAAAGGTCATGCTATTCACACTTTCGTAATTCTGAAAACAGGCTATCAAAAAAGTGATAAGCTGATAGAAGAATTAAGGCAGCACGTCGGGCACGAAGTCGGACCAATAGCAAAGCCGGAACATATAGAAATTGTAGATTCGTTGCCCAAAACTCGTAGCGGAAAGATTATGCGCAGAGTGCTTAAGGCAAGAGCTTTGGGAATTGATCCGGGTAATCTTTCGACGTTGGAGGAGTAAACCGAACTTTCTTAGCCCAATAACTGTTTAAATACTGTGTTATCTAAATAACTCCCTATTTGTTTTAGTAACACACTTAATTAAGTTTTCCCGACAAATTTCAAGATTTTAATTATGGACTCAAAAAATGTCGATCTCTCTTCTTTAAAGATTGATCGATCAGAAAATAAAAACGGCAAAAGCAAGTCGAAGTACTTTATTTATTTTATAGTAGCGATAATTATTGCATTAGCAGGATACTATCTCATTAAATCATTTTCAAGCTCGGCATTTGAAGTAAAGCTGACTACCGTCATCAAACAAACACCAGGCAGATCAAGTGCAGTTTTAACAGCAAGCGGATACATTGTAGCACAAAGACAGGCTTCAGTTAGCTCAAAAGGAACGGGCGTTTTAATTTATCTCGGTGTTGTTGAAGGAGATAAAGTTAAGAAGGGTCAAATTATTGCAAGACTTGATGACAGAGATATTGTAGCTCAGCTCGATGAGGCAAAATCCAGTTTACAATTATTTAAAGCACAGCTAAAAGAGGTTGAGAATAATTACAACCGTGAAAAAGAACTGTTTCAGCGTGAACTATCTTCGCAGCAGTCATTAGATCAGGCTGAAACTGCTTACAAGTCATTGCTCGCGAATATTGATATGGCGGCGGCAAGAATAAGAGCGGCAGAAGTTGCCTTAGAGAATATGATTATTCGCGCACCATTTGACGGAACGGTTCTCACTAAAAATGCTGAAGTGGGTGAGATTGTGGCACCATTTGGTGCCAGCACAACTTCACGAGCTGCTGTAGTTACTATCGCAGATATGAATTCTTTAATGGTTGAGACAGACGTTTCAGAATCTAATATTGAAAAAATAAAACAAGACCTCGATTGTGAAATTGTGCTTGATGCCAATCCTGGTAAAAGTTATCAGGGCTATGTCTTCAAAATCGTACCGACTGCAGACAGATCTAAAGCAACTGTGCTCGTAAAGGTTGGTTTTAAAAGTTACGATAACCGGGTTCTTCCCGAGATGAGTGCGAAGGTTTCTTTCCTGGCAGAAAAAAGTAAAGAAGAACAAGAGCAAGTCCCAGTCCTGACTGCTCCACTTTCAGCAGTTGAGGATTTAGATGGAAAAAAGATTGTTTATATTGTTGTTGACGATAAAGCTGTTCAAAAAGAAATTTCAACCGGTCGTTTGTTTGGAAATTATGTAGAGATAACATCAGGCCTGGAAGAAGGGGATAAGATCATTGATGACCTGAATGAAAAAATAAAAGACGGTATTCAGGTTAAAGTTTTATAAAGGAAATCAAATGGAGTTTAAATGTCATCTTTAATTAAAATAAATAATATTTCGAAATCATACTGGCGGGATAGTCTTGAAATTCCTGTACTAAATAACGTAACTATGGAAGTTCCGGAAGGTGAATTCCTTGCCTTGATGGGTCCTTCTGGCTCAGGCAAAACCACATTGCTGAATTTAATCGGAGGAATTGATAAACCTTCAAAAGGAAGTGTTGTTATTGATGGTAAAGAAATTTCCGGCTTTGGAGAGTCAGCACTAGCAAAATGGCGATCTGACAACGTTGGTTTCATTTTTCAATTTTATAATTTGATACCTGTGCTCACTGCCTTCGAAAACGTTGAGCTGCCGCTGCTTCTTACTGATCTGTCAAAAGCTGAAAGAAAAAAGAAAGTCGAATTTGCTCTCGGTATAGTTGGACTGGGTGATCGAATTCATCATTACCCAAAGCAGCTTTCCGGGGGACAGGAACAAAGGGTTGCCATTGCCAGAGCGATAGTAACTGATCCAAAAATTATTGTTGCTGACGAGCCAACCGGTGATCTTGATAGAACGTCTGCTGAAGAAATTCTGACTTTAGTAGAACGGCTTAATAAAGAATTTAAGAAGACGATAATAATGGTAACGCACGATCCCCACGCAGCAGAAAGAGCACACGTTATCAGACATCTGGAAAAAGGAGATTTTGTTTAAAGAGCTATGAGAATAATAAAACTTATATTTAAAAATGCATTCAGGCATAAGTTAAGAACTCTACTAACTGTAGTCGGAATTTCAATTGCAGTGATGGCTTTTAGTCTTTTACGTACTGTCGTAACGGCATGGTCTGCTGGTGTCGAAGCCTCCGCTGCAAATCGATTGATTACACGACAGGCTATTTCATTTATTTTTCCTCTTCCGCTGGCTTACAGAGACCAGATAGCACAAATACCGGGTGTTGATGTTGTAACTTATGCTAACTGGTTCCAGGGAGTTTATATTGATAAGAACCAATTCTTTGCAAGACTTGCCGTTGATCCTGAAACTATCTTCAAGGTTTATCCGGAATTTTTACTCACCGATGAGGAATATCAAACATTTTTAAAGGAAAGAAACAGTTGCATCATCGGTCAGGATATAGCAAAGCAATATAATTTGAAAATTGGTGATCTGATGACTATCGAAGGGGACATCTATCCCGGAAACTGGCAGTTTGTAGTTCGGGGAATTTATAAACCGAGAGATAAAACCACCGATGCTACCCAAATGCTATTTCACTGGAATTATTTAAATGAAAGAATGATAGAGTTAGGAGTTGGCAGAGATAACGAAGTGGGTTGGTATATAGTAAAAATAAAAGACCCGTCACAGACAGGGAATGTTTCAGAACAGATTGATGCATTATTTAAAAACTCGCGAGCGGAAACAAAAACAGAATCCGAAAGAGCATTCCAGCAGGGATTTGTTCAGGCATCAAGTGCAATTATCACTTCGATGAATGTAATTTCGTTTGTGATCATTGGAATAATAATGTTAGTTCTTGGAAACACGATGATAATGTCAGCAAGAGAAAGAACCCGTGAGTACGCTGTATTTAAGACGATAGGTTTTTCAGGTGGACATATGGTTGGACTAGTACTTGGTGAGTCACTTTTTATTTCAGCGCTTGGAGGTGGATTAGGATTATTCCTCAGCTTCCCGATTATTGAAGGATTCGGGTCTGTGATTCCAAGAGGTTTCTTCCCTGTGTTTGAGCTGGAACCTATTACACTTGTGTTTGCCGTTTCATCAGTAATATTGATTGGAGTTGCGGCTTCAATTTTCCCGATTCAGAAAGCATTAAGGACAAGCATTGTTGATGGGCTCAGGTTCATTGGATAAAAGTTACTTTTGTTATAAAACGTCAGAATATGTACTGTCATTCCCGTGAAAACGGGAATCCAGGAAGTTAAACTAAAATAGATTCCCACTTTCGTGAGAATGACATTTGAATCAAATATGCTTTCATTTGTAAACTGATTTCGAAGAATGAATTAAAAAAGATTATTATATGAAAATTCCTTTTAAATACACGATTAAAAATTTCACTTCACGAAAGCTTACAACTTTCATTACAATATTTGGTGTGGCATTAGTTGTATTTGTTTTCGCAGCGGTGTTAATGATGGCTTATGGAATTCAGAAAACACTCATTGCAACCGGCTTGCCTGATAATGTTTTAATTACACGAAAGGCTGCTAATGGAGAAATCTCAAGCATTATAGAAGGCGAAGCACAGGATGTTATCAGAACACTCTCTAACATAGCCGTGAATAAAAATGGTAAACAAATTATTTCAAAGGAACCGGTTGTAATAATCAATCTTGAAAAAATTAGCGGTGGTATGAGTAATGTTACGGTTAGAGGTGTTTCGGATGTTATATTTGATTTAAGACCTCAGGTTAAAATTATTGAAGGCAGGATGTTTAATTTTGGTTTGCGCGAGCTTATAGTTGGTTCAGCAGTAACAAATAGATTTCGGGGCGCGAAGATGGGTGACATTGTAAAGTTTGCCGGTGATAACTGGCAAATTGTTGGTGTGTTCGATTCTGATGGTAGCGGTTTCGATTCTGAAATGTGGGGAGACTCTCAGGCATTGCTGAATGCATTCAACCGCGGAAGTGCTGTTTCATCACTTACACTTAAGCTTGATGATCTAAAAAATTTCGAAGCCTTCAAAAAGAATTTTACCTTTGACAGAAGGCTTCAGCAGTTTGAAGCTAAAATTGAGCAGAAATATTTTGAGGAACAATCTGAGCTGATGGCAAACTTTATCCGCATTCTTGGAATATTCATTACAGTTATTTTCAGCTTCGGTGCTACGATTGGAGCGATGATAACAATGTATGCCGCGGTTGCCAACCGAACAGTTGAAGTTGGGACACTCCGCGCACTTGGCTTTAAACGAAGAAGTATTCTTATTGTTTTTTTAATAGAATCTTTAGTTATCGCAATTACTGGTGGAATACTTGGTCTATTCCTTGCCTCATTTCTTCAGTTCTTCAATATCTCAACACTGAATTTTGGTTCATTCGCCGAACTGTCTTTTGGTTTCAGTCTCTCACCTACGATAGTTATATCTTCACTTTTATTTGCTGTTTTGATGGGAGTACTTGGCGGTTTTCTGCCTTCTGTCCGTGCTGCAAGATTGAATATTGTAAATGCACTGAGAGCAGCTTGATCATTCCTGCTCAGGTAAATTCTGAGTGTATAAACAGACTTTAGATTACTATATATTTGAACCCGTAATTTATTTTTCATTATTCACGGCAAATGCGGGTACAGACACTTTCAATTCTATTTTATCTTGTTTTAGTTCTGTCAATCATTCCTACCGAACTAATTAAACCTCAACAGACCGGTAACCTCCGCGGATTTGTTACGGACTCTACAAACGGTGAAGCTCTTGTCTTCTGCAATGTATTCCTTAAAGAAATAAACGCCGGTGCATCAACAAATGAAAGAGGACTTTATCTTATAAAATCAATTCCATCAGGTAAAGAATATGAGGTAACCGTTTCTTATGTGGGTTATAAAACTAAAATCCTTAAAGTATTCATCAAACCATCAGTTGTTAATCAGCTTGATGTAAAACTTGTTCCGTTAAGTGTTGAACTGCAGACGATTGAAAAAGTTGGTGAAAAAGTAATTCACGAAAATACTACTGACATCAGCCTTGAAAGAATTTCTGTTAAAGAAATTGAAATTCAACCCAAAGGAGTTGAAACAGATATCTTCCGATCACTTCAATATATTCCCGGAGTGAGTACAACAGGGGATGTTACTGCAAAATTTTACGTTAGAGGCGGCAGTGGAGATCAAAACCAAATATTGTTGAACGGAGTTGAAATTTATAATCCGTTCCATTCGCTCGGACTCTTCAGTGTAATCGATCCGGAAATGATTAACAGCGTTGAATTTTACAAAGGAGGTTTTACTTCAGAATACAGCGGAAGAGTTTCCTCTGTTATGGATGTTATTTCAAAAGATGGTAATAAGAACAGGATTGGTTTTAAAGGAGGTCTCAGCTTTTTAACTGCAAAAGGTTTGCTCGAAGGACCAATTCCCAACGGCTCTTTTATGATTACAGGTAGAATGAGCTATGATAATGATGTATTGAAAAAGTTTTTCAATGAAGAAACCGTACCGATAGATTTTTATGATATTTCATTCAAGCTAAACTACTCCAGCGAAGATATTTTTGAAAATGCAAAGTTTGCTGTATTTGGTTTTCTATCAAATGATAATGTTGATTATGAAGATCCACTGCGTGAACAGTTCAAATGGAATAATAATCTTTTCGGATTTGAATGGCTGCAGATTTATGACGTCCCGCTTTTTTCCCGGCTTGGAATATCACTCAGCTCTTTTGAAGGTGAAGTAATTCCAAATCTCAGCAGCTTAAAACCTCGTTATAACGAAGTAAAAGATTTTACAATAACTTTCGATATGAATGTTGTTTACGATAATCGTGACGAAATTGGATTGGGATTGAAGTTGAAAACGGTTGATACAAAATTCAGTCAAACAAATTTTGTTGGAGTCCAAAGTAATCTTGAAAAGTTTGCTGGTAATTTGAGTCTGTATGGAAAGTATAAATTTTTACGATGGAAAAATTTTGGTTTGGATGCTGGAACAAGATTCAACGTTACAGGATTAAGCAGTAAAGGTGGTGGATTTTTTGAACCTCGTGTAAGTATTACTTACAGACTTCTTCCCTCTGTGGCATTCCAGGCTGCCTGGGGAATCTATCAACAGGAAATGTTAACTGTCTCTGATGAAAGTGAAATAATCTCAATCTTTGATCCATGGATAATCACTCCTGATTATTTAAATCCCGCAAGATCTATTCATTATATCGCCGGATTAGATTTTGATGTAATGAGAGGAATTCGTTTTTCTGTCGAGGGCTACTATAAAATCACTCATTATATTCCAATAGTCAATGATCAGAAGTTTACTGTTTCTGACCCGGATCTTTTATCGGGTACAGGTGAATCTTATGGCTCCGAATTCTCTCTTAATTATAGTCTGGATCCTTTAAATGTTACAACTTCATACGCTTTAAGCTGGGCTTATAAAGAAGTTGATGACTGGCTTTACTATCCAAAATATGATGCAAGACACGCGGCTAATATTATTGTTGAGCTGAATATCGGCAATGGGTGGATTGCAAGTTCAATCTGGAATTTTACATCGGGATATCCGTTCACTGAGATGATAGGATTTTACGATAAGTATTTTCTTACAAACATTTACCAGAGCGGACAGGGCAGCGGTGAATTTGATCCTTACGCTTATCTCGGTGATAAAAATATTGGAAGGCTTCCGGCATATCATCGTCTTGATCTGAGTCTTTTAAAACGATTAAACCTGTATTCGGTCAACATAGAACTAGGTGTAAGCGCAATAAATGTTTATGACAGAGCAAATATTTTTTATTTTGATCGTGACACTGGAGAAATTGTGAATATGCTGCCATTCCTTCTGACAGGAACTTTAAAGGTGGAATTATGAAATCCATTAAACTGCTTCTAATAGCTTTTACAGGATTCATTTTACTCTCTTGTGAGGAAGATTTCAATCCTTATGGTGATTACTTTGAGAGATATGCATTCACCTGTATTTTAAAAAATGATCAAAACTATCAGGCAGCAACATTGTTCAGAAGCTACAGACCGGATGGTTATGATCCATCCACATATACTGAAGATCCATCTGTAATTGGAGCCGATATCCGTGTATGGTATAATGATTCTGTTTTTGTATTCAGGGATACTTCAGTCGCGAGAGTTGATACATCAAGGTATAAAACTCCATTTAGATACTATTACAATGATAAATTTAGAGTCGCCAGCAGAAAAACAATCGAGCTTGAAGTGCTTCTTCCAAACGGTAAGAGACTGCGCTCAAACTCCGTAACTCCGGGGCAAATAAATTATAATGATCAGAGTGATGTAATAATTCCTGCAGGAGGAAAATCGATCGTTCAGATTATCTGGAATACATTAGATAATGGAACATTCTTCGCTCCAAGAATGGCAATTAGGTATAAACAGAACATCAATGGAGAAATTGTGGAGAAGACCAAAGATGTTCCATATAAATACGTTAATCAGGGAGGTAGTCAAGTACCTGTTTACCCTCCACCTTCGGCATCGGCTACAATTGTGTATGAACTTTCAGCCATTACAAAAACTCTTGAAGAAATTTCAGCAGGAGATCCCAATAAGCAAAACTATTCCATACTTCAAAAGATAATTTTTTCAGTAACTGCTTTTGATTTACCAACCTCTCGATATGTATCCTCAACAGGGGGAACGATTGATGATTTAACGGTTAGTGTTGACGTTGCTGATTACACAAACATTGAAGGCGGATTTGGTTTGTTCGGCTCGTATTCGAAAAGAGATTATACAAGATTGAGATTTATGGAAAATTATATTGAATCTTTTGGTTATAATTTTATTGTTGAAAATTAGCTTTAGCAAATTGCAAACTTTATTAAAAATAAATAGAAGATTTTTTCATCCTGCATCATTGATCTTGATGATTTTAATAATTATTGGATGCGATAAGGAGGTATCACGTTCACCGGTCGAATCCGAAGCCCCAAGAGGTTTTATTTATGTTAGTTCCAATCCGTCGGGATTTACAATTTTTCAAAATGACAGAAATACAGGAAGGCTGACGCCTGATAGTATCTCTTATTTAGAATCAGGTTTTTATGAAATCACTCTGAAGAAAAAATATTTCAAGGATACTTCACTGGTCGTTACATTAAATGAAGATGAAAAATTACAAGTAAGTATTGATATTGCCTCTAATCCGTCAATGTATGGTAACCTATCTCTTCAAACTGCTCCTGTTGGTGCTGAGATAATTATTAATGATTCGGTAACAGGCAGGAATACACCTTCAACTTTTTCTGGTTTATTACCAGGAGAATATCTTGTCAGATTCAAATTATTAAATCATAGAGAAACGGAAATTATTGCTGTAGTTCAGAGCAGTAAAACCAATAGTTATAGCGAAGAGCTTCGGGATACTACAGTCTGGATCGATTATCAGGTCTTTAACTCCAGCATTGCATCAAATAACTTAACCGCAATTGCTATCGATCAAAATAATGTAAAATGGATTGGGTCACTTGACAAGGGTTTGATAAGATTTGATGAGACTAATTTTACTAATTATGAGGTTGCTAACTCATCTATACCTGCTAATAAAATTAATTGTATTGCTGTTGATAATCAGAACAGAATTTGGGTAGGAACAGATTTTGGAATAGGAATATTTAATGGCAGCAGCTGGATTACTTATAACAGAAATAATTCTGGACTGACATCAGAATTCATAAACACAATTAAATTTGATAATACAGGTAGTGCATGGATTGGGACAACTTCAAACCTGGTTAAGTTTGATGGCAGCAACTGGACTTTATATAATGAGCCGAACAGCCTGGATTGGATAAATGATATTTATATTGAAAGTGGAAATAAACTTTGGGTCGGAACAAAACTGGGTGGAATTTTCATTTTTGAAAATGAAATTTTTACATCCTTGCCAAAACTACAGTACGGATATCCTTCCTTGACCATCAGTTCAATTGATCGTGATGAATTTAACAATGTATGGTTTTGCTTTTTACCTGATTCATCAGGCAGAGGAGGGGCATCTAACTTTAGCGGAAATAGTTTTACTAATTTCTTATTGGGCTCTACTCAGAATTTCGTAAGAGACATTTTTATTGATGAACAAAACTTTAAGTGGCTTTCCACATCAGAAGGATTTTTTGTTCTTGATTCTCAGAATAATTTGACTGTCTATAAAACAAATAATTCATTGATCAGTTCGAATAATATAATTTCATCCGTTCGGGATAATAATGGAAATGTTTGGCTGACCACATTTGCCAGTGGACTAAATAAGTTCAAAACCACTCGTTAAATTTAGTTCTCGACCTGAAATACCGAGTCCAGCACTGTCCCATCTACCCATTTAATAATTGCAACAACTTTGTCTTTATTCACTTTTGGTTTAGCTGGAGCACCGCCGCAGATTTCATCGACTTGTTTCTTTAAATCTTTAATATCAATAATCGGAATTGAAGAATTCTTCATTGCTTTCAATAAATCCTTTCGTTTCGGATTTATGCAGAGTCCTCTTTCCGTTGCAATGACGTCGATCAATTCTCCGGGTCCGCAAAGAGTTGTAACTTCATCAACAATTACCGGAATACGATCTCTGAAAGAAGGGATTGCGAGTATTGTACATTTTGAATAAAGACAATTCTGCCAGCCGCCAATTCCGTGAAGCAAATATCCATCCGAATGTGTGACAACGTTTGCGTTAAAGTTTACATCGACTTCAGTTGCACCCAGAACAGCTGCATCAACTATTGATGCAAAATTACCTTTGCCGTGAAAGTTGTAGCTAGTGAAAGGTGAAGTGTTAACATGCCCGTCATTTTCTCTCATACTTCGCACTCCTTCAAGATCAAAAGTCTGACCATCAAGAATGTAATCAGTCAATCCCTCTTCAAGCATTTGTACAAGATATTTAGTCGAACCACCTCTTACAAATCTTGCTTTAACATTTTTCTTCTTCATTTTTTCTTTAAGGAAGATAGCAAATGCGAGGGCGGTTCCACCGGCTCCAGCCTGGAATGAAAAGCCATCTTTCATAATTCCTGCTTCATCCATAAACTGAGCGACATATTCTGCGATCAGAAGACGATCGGGTGATTTTGTCACCTCTGTTGTTCCAGAAACTATTTTAGATGGGTCGCCAAGTGATTCGACTTCAACGACGTAGTCAACATTGTTTCCCTGAATTTGCCATGGAACACATGGGAATGGAACGAGATTATCTGTAATTATAATAACTCTATCCGCATATTCAGAATCTCCAAGTGCGAAACCAATTAAACCACACGCAGATTTTCCACGATCGCCGGTTGCATTTCCAAAGGGATCAGCCGTTGGTGCAAGTATTACTGCAATATCAATATGTACTTCTCCATCCTGAATTGACTGGTATCTTCCTCCATGTGAACGAAGAACTCCAACGCCTTTCATCTTTCCTTCTGATGTGAACTTACCAAGAGGTCCATTCATACTTCCTTCGATGTGATGTATTGTTCCATCTTCAAGATATTTTATTAAATGTGAATGAACTGGAAATGAAGCTGAAGGAAACCATCGAATGTTTTTTATTCCCATTTCTTTTACAACATCGAACAGCATATTTGTAACCGCATCACCGTTGCGAAGATGATGATGTGTTGAAATTGTCATTCCATCTTTCAATCCTGCTTTTTTTAAAGCCGTTTTTAAATCTTTTACAACTTTATTTCCATCAGATGGATAATCGATACAAGTACGAATTGGTGGTTTCGCCTTGTTGCCTGTTGGTTTGTATTTATTTATACCTCTAAAAGGTATTTGCTCCTGTCCGTTTACTTCAGTTGGGACTAATCTTCCTGCTGCATTCTTTATTAATTTCATATTTAATCCTTTAAAAAGATGGAACACAGATTTTTATGATTATTTATGATCAGCGCAGATCATAATAAATCAGTGTCATCAGCGTTCTATTGTTTTCTCCAATTTTTATCTAACAAATTATTTAGAATCCCTAAATCAATAGTTCTTATTGCTCTTTTAACCACTGGCGGATCAATCATTTTACTTCCAAGTGCAACCACCCCGAGCCCTTTCTTTTCAGCATCTTCAAATGCTAAAACAATCTTCTTTGCTTTTTCAATTTCTTCAACTGTTGGTGCAAATGCTTCGTGAACAACCTGGATTTGTCGTGGATGGATGCAGCCTTTACCTTCAAAGCCAAGTGACTTTGCTTCGATCACACTTTGTCGTAGTGCTTCCATATCTGACACGTCAGAGAAAACAGTATCAATTGCTTGAATGCCTGCTGCTTTTGCAGCATTAACAAGCATTTGTCTTGCAAAAATACTTTCGCGTCCTTCGTTTGTTCGTTGAGTCCCGATATCTGCGGTGTAATCTTCGAGACCGATTGCAAGCGCACAATTATTTTTTGATGCTGAAGCAATCTCATAAGCTTTGATTACTCCGAGTGCACTTTCAATAATCGGCATAAAGAAAATATCACTCTTAACATTGAATTGCTTTTTCAGTTTCTTAACTTCTTTTTCAAGTTGATGAATCTGTTCTGCTGATTCACATTTGGGAATTAAAATAACATTAACATTATGAGGAATGATGTATTTCAAATCATCCAAACCATTTGGAAGCTGGTTTATGCGAACCATTCTCTCTGCATTATAAAAATCCACAGATCGAAGAGCATTTCTGACAAGAAGTTGTGCAGCATCTTTTTCTGAAGGAGCAACACTATCCTCCAAATCCAAGATAATCCCATCAGGTGAATGAAGTCCTGCGTTGACAAAAAACTTTGGTTCATTTCCGGGAAGATAAAGTCTACTTCGTCTTAACTGGTCTTTTTTTGTTGAGTATGAATTCTTTTCGTGAAAGGGAAACAAATATTCTTTCTTGTTTTCTGGGAATAGTCTTTTAAATGCAAGTTCAAATCGTGCAGCAAGAACAAAAGGCAAAGCTCCGTTATCTTCCAACAAAATCTTTGCATCTTTCAAACCAAAGAATTTGGACATATCGAGAATCATTTGTTTTATTGATTCTCCGTACATTGAATCAACTTTGCTCTTAAGATTTATTTTTATCCCCGCTGAATCTTTCAGCTCAATTTCAAAATAGCAATCAGAGCGGATTGAATCGCCGCGTTTGCCAGCGGTGCTTTTGTTTTTATATTGTCTCATAATTTTACCTTTTAGGATTGTCATCGCGAGGAATGAATTGACGAAGCGATCTATATTTGTCAGATTGCTTCACTTCGTTCGCAATGACAGTTAGTTAAGCGATCATTTTTTTCATAAACTGCTGTGATGATAATCCTTCGAACTTGTTATCAAGATCTTCCATCGTCATTGGTTCTCGCGGATCACCCTTCGGATATTCGAGATACTCTGAAAATTCTCGTCCATCTTTTGTTTTTACGACTACTTTGCTGGGCTGTTTTGCCGGGAACATTTTTTCAAACTCGATTGATGGTTCGCCTTTTATTCTGTCAATAACTTCCCAGATTCTTGCATCTTTTAATTTCTCATCCGAAAAAGATTGTGTTGTTACTTTATGATCAACTAAAGCTGCCGCGATGCAATAGGGAAGTGAGTGATCAGCAGTTTCTCTTGATTCAGGACGATATTTGTGTGGATCGAAAAGAATATCGTATGCTTGTGCTAATGTTGTAAGAGTTACTGTGTCAATCTGATCATAACTGATACTATTCTTCGTTACAACTTTCAAAGTTGCTGAAAGATGAGTATGGGTTAATGCTTCGGTAGGAAAAGCTTTCATGCTGCATTCAAGAATTTTGTATGTATCTCCGAGTCCGCCGACCAATTTATCAATATTCCATTTCCATTCAGAGATGCCATCTCTGCCTTTCATACTGACGGGTTCAACTTTTTGTTCTTTAGCATTGTAGCCAAGAAAGCAATCCATAAAACCTTCTTTACCTTCAAACACAGCCTCAGTTCCGGAGTAACCACGTTGAGCCATCAATGCAGCAAACACACCTGATTGAGTTGCCATTGGATCAACTGTGTTTTTCATCATTGTAAGTTTACCAGCAGTTGGACAACCGATTGTGTGATTATGACTTCCGCTAATTCCTATCGCATTTACCATTTGATCGACAGTTAGTCCAAGAATTTTTCCAGCAACAATCGGAGAAACAAATTGTGTTAATGTTGCGTGATGCCATTTACGTTCACGAACTCCAGGAGAAGCAAACAGACAAAGTCGCTGTTCAAATTCATAAGCAAGTACAATTGCTGTTATTACTTCTTCCATCGATGCGCCAACTAATTCTGCAGTTGATAACGCTGCTGGAATTATATCAGACGGATGTGATGGATCTTCTTTCCAGTAAATATCGTTAAAGTCGAGTGCACGGATCATAAGTGAATTAACAAGTGTAGCATTCACAGCAGGAATTTTATCTCCGAATCCTATTACAGTTGCTTCTTCGGTTCCGCCCATATCTTTGTAGATGTTGCGGATTATTCGAACATCTTTTGTGTGATATCCTCCGAATGCACATCCGAAAGAATCGTACAAATATCTTTTTACTTCGTGAATTACTTCTTTTGGTAAGTCTTTGTACTGCAAGTTTACTGCAAATTCAGAGATTGTTCTTGAAATTGATTTGTTCATATTTATTTTCCTTTAAATATTATCTACGAGTGTCATTGCGAGCATAGCGAAGCAATCTTTTTTTGGAGATTGCTTCATCCCGATTTACATCGGGATTAGCAATGACATCAACTTTATAAATTTTTCTTCACCCATTCTTCCAATCCGCCAGTAACAATAAGCTCCTGTGCTGCTTCACCAACCGGATCGATTGAATAAGTTTTGTTACCAAATGTTAAAACTGAGTTTTCAAAATCTATTTTAAGATTTATGCCAGATTTAATTGTTAGCTTATCTTTTCCGTATTTAGTCTTTAAATCATTTACAAGCTGTGGGCAGTTGCGGCTTGTTCACGGGAAGAACCTGTGCCAAAATTAAATCCGCCAACAAGAATATCTCCAGCTTTTGTGATCTTAACAAACTCAGGATCGTAATTTTCCATTACAACTTCTGCCTGCTGCTGCGGAGTCATATCATCGTTGTAAGTGTACTTCCCAGGATAAATTCCATCTGTATTCAGATTATCCTGGTGACAAAATATCAGTTCACCTTCAATGACAGGCTTAAATCCTTTAATAATTTTCACAAAAGATTTTTTATCCGCTTTCCTTTCATTTACTATTATAGAACCCTTAAGAGGACGATGTTCTTTATTCTTCCACTCAAAATAAATTTTACCAGCAACTGCAGAAGCTGCAACAACAGCAGGAGAAGCAAGATATGCCTGTGCATTTGGAGAACCCATTCTTCCTTTGAAGTTTCTGTTAGTTGCAGAGATTCCAACTTCACCATCTTCGAGCAGACCTGTTCCTAATCCGATACATGGTCCGCAACCCGGTGGAAGAGGAATTGCGCCAGCTTCTAATAGTGATTGCCAGTAACCATATCGTTCAGCTTCTCTCTGTACTTCACTCGATGCAGCAGCAATATAAAACTTAACGTGATCCGCAATTTTCTTTCCTTTAACTTCTGCCGCTGCTTCAGCGATATCATCAACACGGCTATTAACACAAGAAACAAGATATGCTTTGTTAATTGCTATATTTTTTTCTTTCAATTCTGAAACTGCTGCATAGGTTTTAACAGTGTTAGGACCAGATATAAAAGGTTCTATTGTGGTTAAATCAATTATCAATTCTTTTGCGTAAAAAGCATCAGCATCTGCTTGAGGAATATTATGTTCTAATTCTTCAATGCGTTTGTGATTTATTCTTGGATGCTGTCCATTTCCGTCAGCATCAGAAAAAACTCGTTCAAGTCCGCGATGTTCAATAAAACTTTCTCGTCTCTTCAACCATAAAATTGTTGCAAGATCAACAGGAAAAACTCCTGCAAGAGCACCCCATTCAGTTGTCATATTCGCAATTGCCAATCTCTCATCAATTGTCAGATATCTGATTCCGTCACCGACAAACTCAATGGCATGATTTAATACTTCATCATGATTAAAATATCCGCACAAAGCGATGATAACATCTTTTCCGGTTACGCCGTGTCTTAAGTTTCCTTTCAACTCAACTTTTGCGATTTGTGGAACTTGCCACCACGTTCTTCCTGTTGCCCAGATTGCGGCAGCATCAGTTCTGACGATTGGAGTGCCGAGGCAGCCAAGTCCGCCATACATATTTGAATGAGAATCAGATGCAACTACCATTGTTCCCGGCCAGGCATATCCTTCTTCACACATAATCTGATGCCCGATTCCACGACCAGCTGGATAAAAATCAGCTCCCATCGATTTAGCAAAGTCTTCTATCTTTTTGTACTTCTCGAGATTTTTTTCTGTTTTATCCTGAACATTATGATCAAGAGTGTTTACAACCTGTCTTGGGTTGAAGAGTTTTGTTGCGCCGATTGATTTGAATTTAGGAATGACTGCACCCGTGTTGTCGTGTGTCATTACATAAGCAGGTTTAATAGAAAGATAATCACCTGCACGAACTTCGTGTTTGGGATCTAATCCCACAGCAAATTTTTGTGCTATTTTTTCGATTAATGTTTGTGGCATAATTTCTCCAATTAATGTCATTGCGAATCCCGATGTAATCGGGATGAAGCAATCTCAAAATATCATTTGTAAATTTTTTCGAAAATGTATAAGTCGTTCCAATCAGGATTAAAGTTTGTTATTAATTCTAACTTTTTCTTTCTCGAACCAGATTTTATTTGTTTTTCTCTTTTGATTGCATTTTTGGGATTCTTAAATGATTCGTAATAAATAAGCTTATCGACGTTATACTTTTTTGTGAATCCATCAATCAACTTAGCTTTATGTTCCCATACTCTTCTCATTAAACTATTAGTCATACCTGTATAGAGTACAGAATTATTTTTATTCGTTAATATGTAAATGAAATAATTTTTCATTAATCTTAAAGATTGCTTCGCTCGAAGACTCGCTCGCAATGACAATAATATGGTCAAGCTTTAAACGGATCGAATGAAACAAAATCCGCATGATGAACTATAATAGCTTCAACATTTCGTTTTGCTAAATCGCCTTCTTTTGCATGATACGCAATTATATGTTGAACTTCATAAGGTAATCCGAATCTATCAGCAATTGAAACTCCGCTGAATGGATGGCGAAGTAAATGTCCGGCTTTACTTGTTACAAGTTTTCCATCAACTTTATCATACTCAATTAACTTTCCGATGTCGATAAGAATTGCGCCGGCGATTAGCATATCCATATCAATCTTTATTTCATCACCAAAATTTTCTTTCATACGTTTTGCAATATCTACTGAAAGCTGAACTGCCGTACGTTTATGGTTCATAAAAGTGATCTTGCAATCTTTAATCAGTAATGAAAACGGAATGGCTTCAAGATCTTCGGGAGTTAGTACTGAATTTTCGATTGCATAAGCCCAGCAATTCAAAACTTTTTCTCTCAGCTCTTTATTTTCAATCCAGTTAATTTCAGGCCATATTTTTAAAACTTTTTCTTTCATCATATTTCCTTATGAAAAGTATTTTAAGCACTTATATCTATTTTTAATTTTAAAATTTGCTAAACGTTTAAATTGGTTAATCGTTTGAAGAACAATTTAGTAATTAAGCAATTTGACAATTTATTAAATGGTTTCTTTAAGTAATTCTTTCCCATTGGTTAAAACACTATAGGCTTTTATTCCAAGTAAAACTGCAAGCGTAAATAGTAAAGCTGAAATAATTGATAACGTATAATTAGTTGCGATAAAATTTTGATAAACTAACATTCCCAATGCCGTTAATGTCACAGCAAACATGAAAAGCATAGGTACTAAAACAAACAGAAATCCTTTCCTAAGATTTGCGATCCAGACAGTTAATGCGAGCAATGCTAATGCTGCAAGTAATTGATTTGCACTTCCGAATACCGGCCAGATAGACATTGTTTGTCCGCTGAAAGTTAAAGCAGCACCAAATAACACAGTAATTCCGGTTGATACATATCGGTTTGTTATAAATGATTTTTCTTGGCTTTCCTTATGCTCAAAATATTCCTGAAACATAAACCTTGCTAAACGTGTTGCTGTATCAAGTGAAGTTAATGCAAACGCAGAAACAGCTAATGCAGTAAACGTTTGAGCCAATGGAATAGAAATATTGATAACAGGAATCGCATTTAAGAATCGCGCTACTCCTAATGAAAATGCCGGAACTGGACCTTTTGTTGTGAGAATATTAATAAACTCTTCATTTACCATCGAAGCAACTGCTACAAGTGATAATACTGCAAGCATTCCTTCAATCAACATTCCACCGTAGCCGACAATTCTTCCATCGGTTTCTTTATCTAGCTGCTTTGCTGTCGTACCGCTTCCGACAATCGAATGGAAACCACTTATTGCTCCACAAGCTACGGTAACGAATAAAGCAGGGAAGAGATATCCAACTTTGTCCAGAGAAAATGAATTGAATGCAGGAATATTAATAGTTGGAGCTGCAAAGAAAACTCCAATTATACCGCCAATCATTAAAGCATAAAGGAAGAACGAGTTTAGATAATCTCTAGGCTGGAGTAAAATCCATACAGGAGTTACTGATGCAATAAAAATATAAACTAATAATAACCATTGCCATACAAATGCACTTAACTGGATCGGGAATAAATTACCAGCCGGAATTGATAAGAATAATAAAATTACTCCAACCAATGTTGCAATCCAGAGTTGAACTTTTAATCTATAAAGAGCAATTCCAAAAAGAACAGCCAAAATCATAAAAAGAATTGAAGAAGTACCGGCACTTGGAATGTGTGTAAAAGTATCTGCAACAATTATTGTGAAAACAGCTATCACGAGAATTAAAGTGGCCCAGGCAAAAATGAGAAAGAGTTTTTTCCCATTCACCCCGATGTATGATTGAATAATATAACCAATGGATTTACTCTGATGACGAACTGACGCAACAATACTTGAATAATCGTGAACACCGCCAATAAAGATTGCACCAAACACAACCCACAAATAAACCGGCAGCCATCCAAAACCTGCAGCGATAACCGGACCAACAATTGGGCCTGCACCTGCAATTGAAGCAAAGTGATGACCAAGCAGAACAGGAGCTTTTGCAGGAACGTAATCGACTCCATCATACATTGTGTGTGAGGGAGTTTCTTTATTGTTGTTTACCTCAAGCCGTTTGGTTATGAAACCGCCATACATTTTGTAAGCTACAACATACATTACCAGTGCAATAATTATTAATTCTATTCCGTTCATTCTTATCTTTTGTCAAATGTCAAATATGAAACGTCAAATGAAAAAATCATTTAGCTTTCTCAATAAATTTTGAAAGTTTTGCGAATAATTCATTTAATTTTTCATCAAGTTCATTAATACTTTTTTCACCTATAAATCCTAGTTCAATCGCAACTTCAATATGATTATCAACTTCGACTAACGAGGATCGCGATATTTCAAAAAATCTTTTTCTTTCAACTAAACTTTTTCTCGAAGAACCTTCTGCAATGTTTGCTGAAATAGACACGGATGCTCTTCTAGTTTGACTTATCAATCCAAATACTTCTTCTTTAGGATATTTTGAAGTAATTTGATATAAAGTTGAAACAAGTTTTACAGCCAATTTCCAGACATCAAGGTTTTTATGATTTAATTTTAACATAACGCCTCCGCGTGATTATTTTGATAGTAGTTAATTAAGATTAAAACCTTTAACGTTTGACAATTGACCTTTCACAACTTTGAAATTATCTCATCCGTCATTTGCTGAGTTGTGCAAGCGCCATTCTTAAATACATCCGGACCACCGCGAAGTTTCATCATATCATAAGTTTTAACTTTACCTGCTTCAACAACTTTTGCAATGGCTTTTCTGATCCGATCTGCTTTTTCTTTTTCACCTATGTGATCTAACATCATGCAAGCACTCATTATCATTGCAATCGGATTTACTATTGATGGATTAAGTTCTTGATATTTTGGTGCACTCCCATGAGTTGGTTCGAACACAGCAACTTCATCTCCGAGATTTGCACTGCAGGCGAAACCTAATCCACCAACCAAACCTGCAAAACCATCTGAAATAATATCACCAAACATATTTTCCGCAACCACAACTCCATAGTCTTCCGGGTTTTTAGTTAGCCACATCATCTGTGCATCTATATTCGTGTCCCATAAAGAAATATTAGGATATTCTTTTACTATTTCCTTTCCAATCTTTAGCATCATTCCGGAAGTTTCGCGTAATACGTTTGGCTTTTCGCATACAGTTACATTTTTGTAACCGAATTTCTTAGCGTACTCAAATGCAGCACGGATAATTCTAGTCGCAGCTTTTTTTGTAATCACTCTTGTTGAGATTGCTAACTCTTCATTCGGAACATCTTTAAATGCTTTCCATTTAGGATGCGATTCAAATGCAGCACGAACATTTGCCGGAGGATTTGTCCATTCAATTCCTGCGTAAAGTCCTTCAGTATTCTGCCTGAAGATTACCGAGTTTACAATAGGTTCTTCATAACCGCCTTTTCCATCTTTACGAATGAAGTTTAATGGATTTCCTTTGAAGGAAATACAAGGACGAATACAAATATCGAGATTAAAAATTTGTCTCATCGAAACTATTGGAGAAAAGTATGAAAGACCTTTTCCTTTAAGTGAAGGATCAAGTTCTTTATCTGCCGCGTCTTTTGGTTTAGAAGTGATTGCACCGAACAAACCAAGTTTATGTTTTTTTAGTAAATCAACTGTCCTGTCAGGGAGAGCGTTACCTTCTGAACACCAAAAATCCCAGCCGATATCTCCGTGAACATAATCAGCTTCAAATCCTACTGCCTTTAAAACTCTTATTGATTCTGGCAATACTGTTTTACCAATGCCGTCACCGGGCATTGCAACGATTGTTCTTTTCATATAAATAAATCCTGAAAAAGTGAAAAAATTGCTTTGGAAAATTAGATAATTGGATGTAGGTAAACAAGATTATTTGATTTGATTAGTTTAGAAATTCATATTTTAACACAGAGAATATTAATTGATTGTTTAAACATTTATTATGTATTTATTTTTTGCCAGCATCCTAAAGCTGATTGTGTAAAACAATTATTTATTTATATAAGAGTTGAAAAATGAAAATTGAAAGTGAAAGACTATTAATTGGTTTTTTTCAAGCCTCGAAGGTTGCTTTTAATTCAACGACAAGAGATTCCGGATTCAATGAGGCATTAAAAATCTTAGCCCAGGCAACAGATGTTGACCGCGTTTATATCTGTAAACATATGACCGATATGGATACAGACGAAATGTATTTCAGCCTTATATATGAATGGGCATCCGACCAGGTAGAACATCAAATTGAATCCCCCAACTTTAAAAAAATATCTTACTCTCGATTCAGCTTACTGGAATTCTATGAAAATTTGTCAAAAGGTCGCTCTTTGAAGTTTGTTCTAAAGGATCTTCCCGTTGATTATAGACTGGGGTTTCTTGATGCTAGAATCAAATCAATTATTCTGATCCCAATTATGGTTGACAATAACTATTGGGGCTTTCTTGGATTTGATGAGGTAAACACAGATAAAGTATGGACAGATGCCGAAGAGAAAATTCTTGTTAAATTCACTTCCAAATTAGCCTTGCTAATAAAAGAGCCAAGCAAGGAGAAGCAATCGCGCATAAAAAAAAATAATCCCAAATTAAATTTAATGGATGAGGAAAATCTTTTTTCTGCTTTTGCAGATGAAAGCAAGCCAGAATTAAAATTTATCATTGATATCCTGAATGTATATTCAAGAGATATTCCTCTAATGGGAAAGGAAATAGAATTTGCAATTGAGCAAAAAGATTCAACAGCATTAAAGTATCAAACGCATAAACTTGGAGGAAGCTTACTAAATTTAGGAGCAGAAAGTATCGTTGAGATTTGTCACAAGATTGAACATGCAGCAAAAGAAAATATTTTTGATGATAATGTTATTTCACTCAATTCTCAGCTACAGGAGAAAATTAAACGGCTTGTTGCTGAAATAATTTCACTTCGTGAAAAGTACTTGATAGAAATTAAAGCTTAGAAGCAGTTTACCCTGTCTAACATAAATGCTGAAAAAAAAACCCGCTGGATTAAATCGTTCTCTTCGTCTAACTGAAGCTGAACTAATTAAATATTCTTCTCAGCTAATCAATTTAACCGAGCCGCAAAAATTGAAATCGGTTACAAATAAAATCATTAATCAAGATATATTGAGTGCTGTAAAATACCTCCCGGAAAATTTTGTTGACCTGCTTTTTATTGATCCTCCTTACAATATCACCAAGAAATTTAACCGTGTTGTCTTCAGGGAAATGAATAACGATGAATATGAAGTATGGTTAGACTCATGGTTAAGTAAACTTATTGTTCTGCTGAAAGAGAACTCTTCGATTTACATTTGCGGTGACTGGAAATCATCATCAGCAATTTTCAGAGTTGGTTCAAAATACT
>JALONF010000020.1 GCA_025455085.1 Ignavibacteriaceae bacterium | reverse complement strand
TTTTCTGAGATAGCTCCGCAGTTTAGTGCGATGAATGGTTTGTTTGATCTTTTTGAATTGTAATGCAATGCTTTTGCAACGAGCTCTTTACCGGTCCCGCTGTTTCCCGAAATGAGCACAGTACTATCTGTATCAGCAACTGCTTTTATCATTTCGAAAATTTGCATAATAGCTGAGCTTTTACCGATGATGTTTGTGTAGTCATAATCACGCTGCAATTCTCTGCGGAGAATTCTATTTTCAAGATGAAGGTCGCGAACTTCAAAAAGCTTTTTAACTTTAATTATTAGTTCATCAAACTCAACCGGTTTTAAAATATAATCGCTGGCTCCGCTCCTCAGGGCGGCAATTGCTGTCTCCATCGAACCATATGCTGTAATTACGATTGTATTTGTCTGCAAGTTGACTTTCCTTAATTCATCAAGAAGCTCGATACCTTTCATTTCAGGCATTTCCAGATCAGTAATCACCAAATCGTAAGAAGATTCTTTTAGCATTTCAAATGCAATTTTCCCGTTTGCAGCTTCATCCACTTCGTATTTTTCTTTTCTTAAAATATATGATAGTGATTCGCGGATTATATCTTCGTCATCAACTACCAGAATTCTTTCAGCCATCTAAGATTCCTCTCTTATTTTTCTACAGGAAGCTTTATTGTAAAAGTAGTTCCCATCCCTTTATTACTTTGAACTTCTAATTTGCCCTGAAAACTTCTAATTATTCCATAACTGACCCACAAACCCAAGCCGGTACCTTTTCCCTGAGACTTTGTCGTAAAGAATGGTTCAAAAATTTTGGTAAGATTTTCCTCACTTATACCGCTGCCTGTATCGTTAAAAGTGATAATAACCTCGTCTTGTGAAAATGCAGATTCAATACTTATTCTTTTTTCTTTCTTCTCATCCTTAACTTCATTTATTGCATCAACAGCATTTAAAAGTATGTTTACAAAAACCTGCTCAAGTTGGTCAACCACAAGCGGGAGGTTAGGTATGTCATCGCTCAGCTTAACATCAAATTCGATTGTCTTTGCCTTTGTACCAACCTTAGTTATCTCAACGGCTTCTTTAACGCATTCATTGATGTTAACTCTTTGCAGCTCAAAGTTAGAAGGTCGTGAGAAATCAACAAGATCACGAATAATTTTTGAAATTCTTGTAACCTGGCTTTTAACAAGATCTAATTTTTCCTTTATGAATGGGTCATCTGTGCTTCTTTGTGCAACTTGAACTAATGCTGAAATAGACGCTAATGGATTACCGACTTCGTGTGCAACCCCTGCAGCTAATGTTCCGATGCTTTCCATCTTTTGTGTATGGATTAATTGTTTTTCAAGAGTTCTTTTTTCACTCAAGTCACGATGAATCCCGAAGTATCCCGTTACCTTTTCATCCTTATCGAAAATGGGTGATATTAAAAGCTGAGTATAAAATGGTTCTCCGTTTTTCTTCCTGTCTTCAACTTCTCCAAACCAAACTTTGCCGCTCGAAATAGTTTGCCACATCTTGTCCCAGAATTTCCTGTTGAGTTTTCCGCTTCCAAATATCCTCGGATTTTTTCCGATTAGTTCCTCTTTCTTAAAACCGCTTACTTTTACAAATGCCGGATTTACATAAATCATTTTACCATTTATATCGGTAATCAGGATCGGGTTAAGACTGCTCTCAACAATATTAAAAAATCTTTGAAGCTCTATTTCTTTAGCCTTTTCTCCTGTGATGTCTTTTACAACAGCAAAAACATATTCAATTTTCTTACCATCGATAATAAACTTGT
This sequence comes from Ignavibacteriaceae bacterium, assembly GCA_025455085.1. Taxonomy (GTDB): domain Bacteria; phylum Bacteroidota; class Ignavibacteria; order Ignavibacteriales; family Ignavibacteriaceae; genus IGN2. The sequence continues at coordinate 11,369 of JALONF010000020.1, read as the reverse complement.
GAAAAGAAAAAGAGATTCTAACTTCAATTTCTTTTTTTGCCAGAAGAAACTGTGTCTCAATCTCCCTTGTTTTACCAGAGCTGATACACTGAAAGAAAATATTATTTACATTTTCACGATTACATAAGTCAACCAGGTCAAGAAAGTTCGTCGGTTTAGAATTTAAATTGGCTTTAATTATTTCATCAGCTTTTTTATTCAGCTTAAGAATTTCACCATTAGCATCAAGAAGGAAATACATATCAGGAAGCACATCGAAGAGATCGAACCCAAACAATGGATTATTATTAATCGATGCTGATTTAGCTGATTTACTGGCTGTAGATATTTTCTTTGAATTTACTGTCGAGCGCATAATTTCGAATCAAATATAAAACTAAAACGACTTACAATCGAGGCAATTCCAGCAGGGACAATAGCTAAATGATGCCTTTTGCTTTCATAAGTTCGGCACACAGAATTGCACCACCCGCAGCACCTCTTACAGTATTATGGGAGAGGATGACGAAACTGAAATCGAAGATTTTGTCTTTACGAAGCCTGCCTATTGAAACAGCCATTCCTTTGTCAGTATCACGCTGATGTTTTGGCTGAGGGAAGGCGGCATCTTCACTGTAGTGGATTGGTTTATTCGGTGCAAGTGGAAGTTGAAGTTTCTGTGGTTCAGATATATAGTTATTCCAAACATGGATTATTTCTTCTGCTGAAACTTTCTTTTTAAGATTGACCTGAACACATTCGGTGTGACCATCGGTAACATTAACTCTGTTACATTGAGCGCTTATCTTAAAGTTATTAAAATGAATTTCGGTTTTATTTAACTGTCCTAAAATTTTGAGTGGTTCGGATTCAATTTTTTGCTCTTCGCCACCTATAAAAGGAATAACATTATCCTCAATATCTAGATTTACAACTCGTGGATGTCCTGCCCCGGAAATTGCCTGCATAGTTACCACATTAACGGATTCGAGTCCAAAATTATCGAGCAAAGGTTTCAACGCAAGCACGAGTCCAATAACAGAGCAGTTTGGATTTGTTACGATGCATCCTTCACCATATCTCTGAGTTTTTATTAATTCAAGATGATCAGGATTAACTTCAGGAATGAGAAGTGGAACATCTTCATCCATACGGTGATTTTTTGAATTTGAAATTACTTTGTAACCTGCTTTAGCGAATTCAGCCTCAATTTCTCCCGCAACATTAGAATCCAGACCTGAAAAAACAACTTTTGATTTTAATTTCGGTTCACATTTTTGAACGAGAATTTCTCCAACACGTTCAGGAAATGGGGAAGGGAGGAACCAGTCAACAGCATCTTTATATTTTTTCCCAGCAGATTTATCAGATGCACAAAGTTCATTTACTTCAAACCAGGGATGATTTGCTAAAAGTTGAACAAACTTTTGACCAACGCTGCCTGTTGCGCCAAGTATAGCTATGGGAATTTTTTTCTCGGATTTATTCAAATCTAATTCGTCAAATATTTATTATTTTAATGATGCGTAAGATAATAAATAATGCCAATCAGTTGATATGAAAATCGCCTTAGTTCAATATAGTCCCGCTTGGGAAGACAAAGAATCCAATAAACAAAAAATTCTTTCATTGATTAGTAAAGTTGAAGGAGTAGATCTGTTTGTTTTTCCGGAGATGACACTAACTGGATTTACAATGAAATCGAAGGAAATGTCTGAAACCATTCATGGAGAATCCTTCAGATTTTTTTCTTCCATAGCCAAAGAAAAATCCGCAAACATTTTTGCAGGAATAATTGAACGTCGGAAGAACCGGATATACAATACTCTTATTCATATAAAACCAGACGGAAATCTTTTAAAGCTGTACCGAAAGATTCATCCATTTTCATATTCTGGAGAGAATGAAAATTACAATGCAGGAACAAAGCCCGTTTACACAAAAATCAGGAGCTGGAAAATTGGATTAACCATTTGTTACGATCTGCGTTTCCCAGAGCTGTACAGAAAATATGGAAAGAAAAGAACTCAACTTATTGTCAACATTGCTAACTGGCCTGACACGCGAATTGAACATTGGCGAGCATTACTAAAAGCCCGTGCTATTGAAAATCAGTGCTATGTTGCAGGTGTTAACAGGGTGGGTAAGGATCCAAAATTAAACTATGTTGGCTTCAGCAGTCTGTTTGATCCGATGGGAAAAGAATTAGCAGCGGTTGAGAATGAGGAGACAGTAATCCTAATTGAGTTGGATAAACACTATGTGAATGAAGTCAGAGGGAGGTTTCCGTTTCTTGATGATTTAAAACTAATTTAATTCTTTTTTGTCTTCACCATAAGCAAATGTATTGTCACACCAGTTGCGATTAAAAATAAGACTAATCTTATATACCACAGCTCGGTAAAAAATATTGCAGAAGCTGAAATCATAATCCAGAGAAAAGTAATATTGAAGATTTTTGATTTGACTGTTAAACCAGATCCATCCTGATAATTCTTGATATACATTCCGAGTATTTTATGATTTCTAAGCCATTCGTTTGCTTTAGGCGAGCTCTTTATAAAACAAGCTGAGGCAAGAATTAGAAAAATTGTTGTGGGAAGTATCGGCAGAAAAATCCCGATAACACCGATTGCTACCAAAAGAACACCACTGATGAAATACAAGTAGCGGTAGATTCCAGGCATCTTTACGCTTTTTGTTATCGTCTCTTTCATATATTTCTGTTGGGTATCATTTTAAAAGCAAAATTCCTGAATTTGAACTTATTTATCAAATAGATAATTTTTGTCCCGTTAAAAATAATTTCTATAAATTTTATTATTCATCCATCCCGAACAGCTATTTCGTTATGGGATGAGATCTGAAAGTAGTTTCTAAAAAATATAGCAAGACAAGAAAGGACTAATAGTTAACTAAATATGTTTACTATAAAAAGAAAAATTAACTTCTACGATTGCGACCCCGCTGGAATTTTATTCTACGCTAAACTTTTTGAAATCAGCCATTCAGTCTACGAGGATATGATAAACAGCTTCAACCTCAAAAAAAATTATTGGGCTAACGATGAATTCGTTGTCCCGATTATAAAAACAGATGGAGCATACTTCAAACCATTAAGAGCTGGGGAAACCGTATCAATCAATCTCACAGTTACACTCAGAAAGGAAAATTCATTCGAATTGACATACGAGTGGATTGACAAAGCGGGTGAGCTTGCAGCTAAAGCAAGAACGGTTCACGTTTTTGTTGATAAGAAAAGATGGGTGAAGATTCCAATTTATGAAGACATTGTCAAAGGTCTGGAATCTCATCAAAGGGATGTTAACCTGTAACGTTCGATCAACTCGTCTTTTTTAACTTTACCAAGTTCAGTCTTGAGAAACTGATCTAAGTAGAAAATCTTTTTCGGAATTTTGAATCCTGAAATTTTACCCTCAAGAAATTCTTTTAGCTGATCGAGAGTGAGTTGATTTGATTTTTCTTTTAGCACAACAGCAGCACAAATAATCTCTCCCCACATTTCATCTTTTAAAGGGAAAACTGCAGCTTCTGCAACAAGAGGATGTTGGAGCAATGCTTTTTCAACTTCAATTGCATTAACATTCTCTCCTCCTGTTGAAATCAAAAAGTTCTTTCTTCCTTCAATAAATAAGTAACCATCTTCATCAAGAAAACCGATATCACCTGAATAGTAAAATCCGTTTTTGACTGCACGCTGAGTCTCTGACTCATCAATATAGCCAGACATCAAAGCGTTTGATTGAACAACTATTTCACCAATCTCGAATGGTTTTAACTCATTTCCTTCATTGTCATAAATCAAAATGTTATTGGTGGGGACAGCCCGTCCAACGGAACTTGGTTTTAAGGTAATTTCATCTTTTAACAGTGCTGTAACGAATGAGGAAGTTTCAGTTGAACCGTAAACGACGTTAATAGGCCAGCCGATGTCATAGGCTGCTTTGAGTAATTCGATATCGGAAAAGCCGCCTCCAACAAGACAATTTTTTAATTCAGGATTTGGTGAGATTCCCTCATCAACAAACTTTTTTAATTGTGCAGCAACGAGTGAAACAAAGGTCGGATGATGATCATCCATTGCTGAAAATAAATCTTTCATTGCAAATGAATCAGGGATTATAATTGGAATGCCGTACAACAATGATCTGGTTAAAATTGAAAATCCTCCAACATGATAAAAAGGAAGACTTGCAAGCCAGCGATCACTTCGGGTATATCTCAATAATTGATTACTGTTGAATGAGCTATTAAATAAACTGTTGAATGAAAGTATTATTCCTTTCGATTTACTTGATGAACCTGAAGTGAAAATAATTACAGCAGGATCATCTAATTTCAATTCTTCTCTGCTTTTTAAGGATGTGTTTTGAGTGATAGGATCAGCGTAGGTAATGATTTTCTTGTTAATATTCTTAACGTTTTGAACAAGTTCTTCTTGTGCAAGAATACAAGAGCAATCAGCTAATATTAGTTGTTCATCAATTTCATTTTCAGTTAGTCTTGTATTCAGCGGAACAGGAACAGCGGCAAGTTGCCAGAGAGCTAAAACATTTATTACAAAATCAGCATCACTCTTCCCAATAATTCCCACATGATCTCCAGCGTAAACGTTTTGTTCTTTAAAATGATAAGCAGCGCTTAATACTTTTCTTTTCAATTCATCGAAAGTAAAAGTGAAAGAAGAAGTGATTATTGCTTTGTCAGCTGGATTTTGTTTCTGAAGCAGGAACTTTTCAGGAGTAAGATTTTTCATGTTGGATCAAATAATTAATCCAATAGAAAGTAATAATCCGTAGAGTCCCGCAAATTTAGCTGACATTTCAAGTGTCTTATTCAATTCCTCTCCATTCAGAGTGTACAGCATCTTAATTAAGATGATAGCAATCGGAAGAGTAGCGAAAGGTAAAAAAATCCAGAGACTGTAATTAAAATTTAAAAACAAAACGACTGACGTTGAGTATGAAATTAAAATAAGAAAAATGAACTGCCACCTCGAAAAATCTCCGCCTAGAATTACAGCAAGAGTTTTCTTATTTGCTTCGCGATCCTCTTCGATGTCGCGATAGTTATTCACAACTAGAATGTTTGTAATTAGTGCTCCAACAGGAATTGAAACCAGAAAAACAACCACCGAAATTTCCTGAGTGTGGAGATAGTATGTTCCCATTGTTCCGACAACTCCGAAGAAGATAAAAACAAAAACATCACCAAGTCCGTTATATGCAAGAGGGAATGGACCTGCTGTGTAAATTATTCCCGCAAAAATTGAAAAGATTCCAACCAATAGAATTATAATTCCGACAGAGTAAACCAGGTATAATCCGAGAAGAAATGTTAATCCGAAAACTAAAATGATTGCAAGCCGCATTTCTTTAACAGTGATTAAACCTGAAGCTAAAACTCTTCTCGGTCCTTTTCGTTTAGTTGTATCGGACCCTTTCAGGTAGTCATAAAGGTCGTTTGTGAAGTTAGTTCCTATTTGAATAAGTATTGAACAAAGCAGAGCTATGAGTGAGTAGGGAAGAAAAAATTTTTTCATCGAGATTGCAAGAGCAGAGCCAACCATCACAGGCACAACTGCAGCGAGCAATGTTTTTGGTCTGCTGGCGAGAAGCCAGGAATTAAGTTTTGATTTATCATTCATATTTTTGTCATAAAAGTACTGTCATTGCGAGCAGAGCGAAGCAATCTCAGTATTCAGCCGTCAGAAAAGATTGCTTCGTCGTTAACACCTCGCAATGCCAATTCTTATTGGTTATGGTAGTTTTGGGAATTTTTTAAAATCAGGTTTACGTTTTTCAAGATAAGCTTTCTTTCCTTCCTGTGCTTCCTCACTCATATAATAAAGTAGTGTTGCATTGCCAGCTAGTTCCTGGATGCCAGCTTGTCCGTCAAGAGAAGCGTTGAATGCTGATTTGAGAACTCTGATTGCCATCGGACTGTGCTGCAGAATTTCTTTCGCCCATTTTATTCCTTCAGCCTCAAGTTTATCAACTGAAACTACTTTATTTACCAATCCCATCTGTAAAGCTTCTTGAGCATTGTATTGACGGCAGAGATACCAGATTTCTCTTGCTTTCTTCTGTCCAACTATACTTGCAAGAAAACTTGAACCAAAACCTCCATCAAAGCTGCCGACTTTCGGTCCAGTTTGACCAAAGATTGCATTATCTGCTGCAATAGTCAAATCACAAATAACATGAAGAACGTGTCCGCCGCCTATCGCATATCCCGCTACGAGTGCAATTACAACTTTTGGAATACTTCTTATTAATCTCTGAAGGTCCAGAACATTTAATCTCGGAACACCATCTTTCCCAATGTATCCTTTGTCGCCTCTGATTCGCTGATCCCCTCCAGAACAGAATGCATATTTGCCATCCTTTGCTGGTCCTGCACCTGTTAATAAAATTACTCCGATACTTTGATCTTCTCTTGCATCAGAAAAAGCATCATACATTTCAATCACAGTTTCAGGGCGAAAAGCATTGCGTACTTCAGGACGGTTGATCGTAATCTTAGCGATGCCATCCATTTTTTCATAAATTATATCTTTATACTTTCCATAATCAGTTTTAACTTTAATCCATTTGGAACTCATTGTAAATCCTTCGTTGTTTGGTGAAGTAAAAATATTGAAAAATAAAGAAAGTTGAGAATGATTTGTTTTAAATGAATCGCATTTCGTTCAACTCCTAACGGAGTTGGAGTTTTTAGTGGCTTTGGATTTTATACAAACATTAAATCCCTTACGGGATTTCAGAAAAATTATTCCTACATTTAATGTAATCCTGATTAGAATGATATTTCCCGTTAGGGAATAAATGTTTGTAATTTATACAACAACGTCACTAACCTCAATCCCATCGGGATTGAACCCGATCGCTTGTTTCAATCAATAAAAAGTTAAGTTTATATTAACTCAATAAATTCAAAGGATTTAAATAATGGCAAACACATATACACAAATTTACATACAGATTGTAATTGTAGTAAAAGGAAGACATTGCTTAATCCCCGATCTAAAAAAGGAAACTTTTTATAAGTATATAACAGGAATAATTCAGAATAAAAAGCATAAGCTTATCTCAATTAATGGTATTTCAAACCACATACATGTTTTAATAGGACTGAATCCTTCAGAATCACTTTCTGATCTTGTTAAAGAAGTTAAAAGATGTTCAACAAATTTTATTAACGAACAGAAATGGCTGAGGGTTAAATTTAACTGGCAGGAAGGGTTCGGAGCATTTTCGTATTCACGTTCGCAGTTAGACCGAGTTATCGATTATTTTAGAAATCAGGAATTGCATCATAAGAGAAAATCGTTCAGAGAAGAATACATAGAAATGCTGAAAAAGTTCGACGTTGCATACGATGAAAAATATATTTTTGAGGATGTATAATGTTGATTTTTTTTAATTCCAACATTACAATTATTTCAATCCACTCAAGAACCCATTAACCGCGTCAATAAATTTTTTCGGTTCTTCGAGATGAGTAATGTGTCCCGACGTTGAAATTATTTTGTGCTTTGCGGAAGGAATTGTCTTCTTAAGATTTTGATTGATTTGAGTAAACTTGTCATCGAGTCCACCCGTTATCAGTAAAGTGGGAATTTTCAGTTTTACAAGTTCCGAACCTGAATAAGGCATCACTCCTGTTCCAAATCCGCGAAGTGAATTTGCCAGACCAATTTTTGAGTTCTTTGCTTTTTCTTCTTTGATATCTTTCAATCTATTATTTGAAAATCTTCTTAGCGTTCCAAATAGTTCCTGATCAAGCCACATCGCGGCAAAATCTTCAAGACTATTATTTTCAATGTAGGCAGCAAGCTCTTCATCGCTTTTCCTTCTTGCTTCTCTTTCTTTTTCATTTTTCATTCCAGCAGAAGCACTTTCAAGAATAAGTCCCTTAACCATTTCTTTTTTTGCGATTGCATAACTCAAAGCAACTCTTCCACCCATTGAATATCCACATAGAATAACTTCCTTTAGTCTTAAATGGTTGGTAACATATTCAATCTGAGCGATATTTGATTCAGATGTATAATAATTAACCGACACTGGGGAACTACTCTTTCCATGTCCAATTAAATCGAGAGCAATTTTATTGAAGCGCTTATCAATTTTTGAAACAATATCATTCCAGTCATTTGATGATCCAGTAAAACCATGCAAAAATAAAATTGTTTTTTTTGAAGGTTCAAATTCTGACAGATGTTCTACATTAAGCTTTATGCTATCGTACTGTATGATCATATCTTAAACTCTTTATTTAGTTTATTCTTTACTTTGTTAAAATATTTATTGCGTAGTTCAGCAGACCTGGCTGCATTTGTTTTTATTTCAAGAACTGATGGGACATTTTTATTTAGACTATTTTTTAGTTGCTGTCGAAGTTGACTTCGAGTCTTAATTAAAAGATGATTAATACCAAATGATTTTATTATTGCTCCAAGTTCGAGATTGTGCGGGGTGATGAAAAATTTGTTAAAGTTCTTTACCTTGTTAGCGATTGGAAGAGATTCAAAAATTCCACCACCGTTATTGTTAATAACTATTATTGTAAGAGGGATAGAATAATTGATAGCAATTGCAAGCGCATTCAAATCATGAAGAAATGAAAGATCTCCTGTAATTAAAAGAGCTGGATTTTTGGCTAAAGCAACTCCAAGTGCAGAAGAAGTGATCCCATCTATTCCACTTGCACCTCTATTAAAATGGATATTTATTTTTTTTGAGATGATGCCGCTTAAGTCATCTAAATTCCTGACGGGCAAACTGTTACCGATAAAAATATTGCTGCCGGAGGGAACAAGTTTTAAAACTTCATTAATGACAGCAGGTTCGTTTGGATATTTTGCTTTATCAATTAAACTGGCTTTAACCTCCTCGCTCATTTCGTCAGCATAAATAAAATCCTTCAGCCAACGTAAATTTTGACGTAAGATTTTTTTTCCTTTCAGCTTCGAAGTCATATAGTGACAAAAATATTTTGGTTCAATTGCCAGAGTTGCTTTCGCATTTCCGGTTGGATCAAATTTATCACCGAAAGAATTAACTAAATATCTCTCCGCATTAGTTTCACCTAAAAAACTTTCAAGCAGCGATGACGTTGGAGTTCTTCCGAACTGAATAATGACATCAGGATTATGCCGTTCGACGAACTTCTCAGATTTGAGTAATGAATTAAAATTTGCGAGTATAGTTGTGTCTTTTTTATTAATATTAAATCTGAGTTGTGAAAGTCCATCTGCAAATAATGGGTAATTAAGTAATGCAGAAAGTTTTTTTATTCCTTTAATTAATTCACGATCAGACTCCATCGGTCCAGCAATGATGATTCCTCTTTCCGTTTTTGCTAATTCATCAGCCAGTCTTCCCAAAGCGTTAGCTAATCCATTACCTGTTGTATTATGATTTAGCGATTTATTACCAGTGATTCGCTGAGGCTTTAGCTGGAAAATCTTTTTGCTGACCTCATCAGTAAATGAAAATGGTTCCAACGGTTTCCTGAATGGGAAATTAAGATGAACAGGACCTCGTTCTTCAGTTAAGCTTATTTGATAGGCTTTGATTGCAACTTTCTGCAGATGATATAAACCGGTTTCACCTATTGACGGCAAACCCAAATCTCTAAACCATCGAATATGATTCTTAAAGATATTGTGTTGAATTATCGTTTGATTTGCACCAGTGCCGATTAACTCTGGTGGACGGTCGGCAGTACAAATGATCAAAGAAGTTCTCTGCTGATACGCCTCAATTATTGCCGGATATAATTCAGCTACAGCAGTTCCTGAAGTTGTAACCACTATCACTGGTTTACCAGTTGCCTTTGCTAAACCAAGAGCAAAGAATGCTGAACTTCTCTCATCAATATTTATAAAGGATTTAATTTTTCTGTTCTTCGATAAGACGTAGGTCAATGGTGTACTTCTTGAACCAGGCGATATGCAAGCATATCGAACTCCAAGCGAAGCAAGCTGGTCAATAAAAATTTGCGACCAAAGAATATTTCTATTTACTTTTGTTTTCATCAGTGAACAGGGATAAAATAGTATCTAACTTTAAATTTGTCTCGAGGAATTCCTCATATGGACCAGAATTTTTCACTAATCCGGCTCCGGCAAATGCTGTTACTTTATTTTCTTTGACCAGGGCAGAACGAATTGATACAGCCAATTCACAATTACCATCAAAATCCATCAATCCAACTAATCCTGAATAAAGTCCTCGATCGTGTGCTTCAAATTTTCGTATTAAATTTTTTGCAATTTCTTTCGGAACTCCACATACAGCGGGAGTAGGGAATAATGAATCAATCAGCCCAAATAAATTTTCTTTAGAAATAGATTCAGCACATATCCTTGTGATGAGATGCTGAATATTATCCAGCTTCCTGATTTGCTTCTCTTCAATGATTCGAACTTTATCTGAGTAGTGAATTAATATTTCAGAAATAAAATCACTTACAAACAGATGTTCCTGATGATTTTTCTCACTTGTTCTAAGTGATTTTTCCAATTCATAATCCGATTCCAACTTTTTACCTCTTGGTGCAGAACCGGCAACAGATTCAACCTCAGCAATATTATCAGATACTTTAAGAAACATTTCCGGAGATGAGCCGAAAAAGATAGAATTATTTTTTTGGATGAAGAATAAATAGCAATCAGGAAATCTTTTAAATAATTCGTTCAGTAAACTACTCCAGATTATCTTTGAGTTCAGATGGAAATTATATGCTCTTGATAATACCAATTTCTTGACGCTTCCTTCATTGAGTTCATTCAAAGCTTTGTCTGCAATCTCTTTCCATTGTTCCAATTCCTTCGAATTTAATTTGGATAGAATCTTTAACTTTTGATAAGCTGTTTGAACTATGCCATCATTAATGATCGAAAACTTTTCCAAAAATGAAACCAGGTTGTTCTTAATAATCTCAAGATTACTTCCGCTATTAATTATGAAATTGTAATAGCCATACACTTCATCATTTCGAAATGCTAACAGAAATTCCGGAACGTAAATTCTAAGTGGTTCAAAATCATTCCATTCTTCTGCTGAGTTTATACAATCAAACTTGGCAGAGCAGCATAGTATAAATTTGTTTAAGATATTTTTTTTATCCCAATTATTTATGCAATTCTTTTTCCAGAAATTATAATTTGCTGAGACTGACGTAAAGTTTATTGCTTCATTTGTATTTAATTCCAAAGAAGAATTTAAGCCATATACTGTTAGTTTGTTGTTTGGAATTCGGAATAAAAATATATCAGATGAGAATTCATCCAGTTTGTCAATCAGCAATAGTGCATCAATATTTTGAAGGTCGAAGGAGAAGCTGATTAACTGCGGTTC
>JALONF010000252.1 GCA_025455085.1 Ignavibacteriaceae bacterium | reverse complement strand
TTAGGTAGTGTTACCCTTCCAACCGGAAAAATTCTAACAGTATATGCAAGAGGTTTTGTAGCTGGTGCAGGTTCACAGGAACTTGGTGCATCAGTTATAGAAAATAACTAAAGTTCTTTAGTTGCTTATATTAACCAGACTGAAATAAATCATCAGTCTGGTTTTTTATTTTAAATTCACACTTACAATACTCCATTCTTTTATCTATTTTAAACAGCAATGATTAAATCCTAATATGATAGAGATTAAAAACCTTCATAAATCATTCAATAACACGAAAGTACTGCAGGGCGTTAACCTTGAAATTGACACCGGAGAGACCATTGTTATTATTGGTAGAAGTGGCTGCGGAAAAAGTGTTTTAATTAAACATATAGTCGGGCTGCTTTACCCGGATGAAGGTTACGTAAAAGTTGAGGGGCAAAGAGTAGATGAGATGGCTATGAAAGAACTCTATACACTGAGAAGTAAATTTGGATTTTTATTTCAGGGTTCTGCTTTATTTGATTCGATGACGGTGGAGGAGAACATTGCCTTACCTTTAGTTGAATCAGGCAGAAATTATTCAAGATTCGAACTGGATAAGAAAGTTTCTGAAAAACTGGAATTAGTTGGTATGAGGAGAGTTCAAAAATTAAAACCTGCTGAACTTTCCGGCGGTATGAAAAAAAGAGTTGGTCTTGCAAGAGCTCTAATTACTGACCCAGATTACATTATTTATGATGAGCCTACTACCGGGCTTGATCCGATTATGTCAGATTCAATTGATGACTTAATAAAAGATCTGACCGATAAATTAAATGTAACATCTATTGTTGTTACTCACGATATGTACAGCGTGAAGAACGTTGCCAACCAGGTAGCAATGATGCACGAAGGAAAAATTCATTTTATCGGAACACCTCTAGAGCTAATCACTTCAAACGATAAAATCATAAAAGAGTTTATTCAAAGAACTGAATAAAAAAGGCGAAGAAAAATCTTCGCCTATATTAATAATCTGGTTATTTTGTCTATTGTCCCAGCGGAAAAGCCACACCCAGATTAACTGAAAAATAACTTGCTTTATTGCTTGTTTCTTCTTCCTCTTGCGCAATTCTACTCACTTTTGACAGCTCAGGTGTATAGTCTTCGTCCTCAGAAGGTAACTCACTGAATATATAAGCGTACTCAACCGCAGCCACGAGCATTACAGAACCAAGTAAGTAATAAAAACCTGCGCCCGGAACAACACCAAACCCGGTTGAACTTGCATCACCTTCCTGTGTATCTGAATAAGTTTGGCCGCCAATATTATAACTGAAAGCCCATGTGTATGAGTAGTTTTGTATGAATACACCAAGAGCTGCACCAACGAATGGCCTAAATGCACTACTGGTTGCTATCATATAGTATGCACCCAGTAGAATTGGAATCTGGGAGTAAGTGTCTTCGTATTTATAACTGCTAAATTCGTCACCGCCTTCTTCAGTCTGGGTTCCGAAAGAGATGTATCCGGCTCTCAGGGAAAGCATCCAGGATGCGGCGATCATGTAATTTGCCATCACATGGCCTGAAAATCCTGTTCCGGCAATATGTCCAAAACCATCATCTCCACCCATTGGAAAAGAAACATCAGCAAGTATTCCGAGCATTATCATCCCTTTTACTATATCTTTCATATCTGCTGGTGGAACAACTTCTGCAGGGATGCTAAGCTTAAGATTTTGCTGAAGGTTTTTGTTGATGATTGAAGTAGTCGTTTCACCTGTAATTTCAGCAGGTAATTTTAATTTCAACTCTGCTAAAGAAATAGATGAAACGAACAAAAATGTGAAAAATGCAAGAAAAATTTTCTGCATAACAGCCTCCTTTGTTATTGATAGATAATTAGTCATTGCCTGATATTTGGCAACACTTAAAAATAGGAAATAGTGTGTAAAAGTCAAACAATTTTTAGTACTTTGCATCTGCACGGATAATTTTTATATTAAGATTAAAAATAAAGGAACAATTATGGAAACCATTAAAGAACTTCTTGCTGAACGTGAGTTGTACACTGTTAACATAGGAACAACCATTAAAGACGTTGTTTTTTATATGGCAGATAAGGGAGTTGGTCTTGTTCCGATAATGGATTCGGGAAAGTTGATTGGTGTGTTCTCTGAGAGAGATTTAGTGAAAAGAGTGATTGCAAAAAATAAGAACCTTGAACAGACTAAAGTTGATGATGTGATGAGTACTAAATTAATTATTGCAGATATAAGTGAACCTAATGAGTCGGTACTGGCAAAAATGAAAGAAGCGAATACAAGACATATATTAATTATTGAAAACGAAAAGCTTGTGGGAGTTATTGCAATGAGGGATTTGCTTGAACTGGACTTATCTGCCTGTAAGCTTACTGTTGAAGTATTGAACAATTACATATATTCAAAGTAATTTATGAATGAGGATTATTCGCAACAATCCTTGTTCCGCAGTCAGGATTGCTTAATTGAGTTGATTCGGTGATGATCGTTTCCTTCCCTCCATTTTTAACAAACTGAATAGCAGATAAAATTTTAGGCCCCATACTTCCATCCGCAAACTCTCCAGCTTCCATATATTTTTCAGCTTCCTGCACAGTGATCTTTTCCAGCTTTTGTTGATTCGGCTTATGAAAATTCAGATAGACATTTGGCACATCAGTCAGAATGAAAAACGCTTCCGCATTAATTTCTGTGGCAAGTAATGATGATGCAAGATCTTTATCTATTACTGCTTCAACTCCCACAAGGTTTTTCTTCTCATCCCAGTAGACAGGAACACCGCCGCCGCCTGCAGCAATTACAATATTTCCCCGCTTAACAAGATCGCGAATAATTTTTTTATTAAGAATGTCAACCGGTTCAGGTGAGGGAACAACTCTTCGCCAACCTCTTTTTCTTGGATCTTCCTTGAAGATTTGCCCACCGGCTCTTGCGAGAAGCTCTGCTTCCTCTTTCAAATAAAATCTGCCGACAGGTTTGGTTGGCTCTATAAACGCAGGATCATTTTTGTCCACTAACACCTGTGTAACAATAGTAACAACATTTTTTCTGATTTTATTTTCTCGTAGGATATTCTTGACCTGACGTTCTATCATATAACCAATTCCACCTTGTGAATCAGCAACGCAGATATCAAGCGGCATTTGGGGAATTTTGTACTCCCTATAACCCGCTTCATTTCTTAACATAATATTACCAACCTGCGGACCGTTTCCATGAGTAATCACAAGTTCATAACCAGCTTTAAGCAGTTTCAGCAGATGAACAAAGGTATCATACGCATTCTTTTCCTGCTGCTGGATCGTTCCAATTTCATTTCCTCTGAGGAGAGCATTACCGCCAAGGGCAACTACTGCAATTTTTTTATTCATACCGGTTATATTGAAAACAGAATTCAAAAATGAGGCGTAAATTTAAGCAGATTTTGGTTATTAGTTGATAGTTATTTGTTAGAGTTCAACTGTCACAAGTTTATGTAACTACTGCCAAATCAAATCGACCTCACTCTAATCTCTCTCCTAACAGGAGAGAGACTTATGGTCAATAAAACGATAACTGATTACGCTCTAACAGGATAGTTCTATCCGGATACTATATTTAACAAGCCTTTCTCTTCTTAAGAGAAGGGTTGGGATGAGTTCGATTATAGCTTAAAAGTTTCAAGACATATTTAATATTAAAATTAATTATTGTTGCAGGCTTATTGTAATCCATACTACTTTAACTATCTAAGATTTTTATCAATTCTGTCTAAAACTGAAATCAATAAATGAACAACCAACTACAAACTAATAACCACCTTGAGTAATAGTTAAACAATTTTTAAGTTTAGTTGGAATTAAAGTATTGTATGAACCGAAAAGAATATATTGATCCTAATGAGCTGCTGAAACCTGATAATATGATCAGGCTTTATACCAGCGGTGCATTTCCGATGGCTGATGCAGAGACCGGAAATATCAATTGGTATTTACCGGAAATCCGCACGATTATTCCTCTCGATAATTTTAACATTCCACGCTCAACTAAAAAAGCAATTGAAGAAAAAAAATTTGAGATAAAATTTGATACTGATTTTGAAGCCGTTCTTGCCGGTTGTGCTGATAGAGAATCAACCTGGATTTCTGAGGAATTAAAAGCTGCATACAGAAGATTAAAAAAACGTGGATACATACACACAGTTGAAGCGTGGAAAGATGGAAGGCTTGTCGGTGGACTTTACGGAGTTACTTTCCGTGGTGCTTTCTTTGGTGAAAGTATGTTTTCAAAAGTTTCACAGGCTTCCAAAGCTGCACTTGCTGCTTTGTTAAAACATTTGTACGAAAAAGATTTTGTTCTTCTCGATGTGCAGTATATGACCGAGCACTTAAAAATGTTTGGGGCAATTGAAATTTCTTTTGAGGAGTATACCAAGCTGCTGCAAAAAGCTTATACAAAAGCGTGTGAGTTTTAAAGAAAGAGACGACTCAACGAGTCATCTCTAAAAAATTTTACGCCTTTACTAAAATCAATTCCTTCTGCGGAGGAGAAATAAACTCGCAGCCATTTTTTGTTATATAAACTTCTTCTTCAATTGTTGCAACACCGTAACCTTCAATCGGCAGTCTAGGTTCGATTGTGAATATCTGTCCTTCTTCCAAAGGCATAAATGGTGCATTGCCGTATCTTTCCCACGCAGGAAACATTCCCGCGACACCGTCGTGAACAGTTTTGCCAACCTGGTGTCCAAGTCCGTGCGGATATTCAGGATAACCGTTTTGTGTTATGTATGATCTTGCAATCGTATCCATATCAACACCTTTTACTCCAGGTTTCACTGCATCAGCAACTTTTTGTATTGAATCGCGGATAACATTAAATCCTTTTTGGACAGCTTCAGGTGCTTTTGTTTCGCCATCATTTAAAATGTACCATGTTCTTTGCAAGTCGGAACAATAACCTTTATACTTAATTCCGAAATCCATATTAACAACAGTTCCTTTTGTAATCACTTTATCACTCGGACCTTCGTGCGGACCATTTGGATTCGGACCAGCGAAAACAGCAGGACAGTGATCTGCTTCCCATCCAAGTTCAAAACCTTTTTCATACATTCTCTTCTTGACAAATTCTGCAACTTCAATTTCTGTCATCCCCGGTTTCATATAATGTGTAACTGCATCAAATATTTTCAAAGTTTCATTTACAGCTTCTTTCATTATAGCGACTTCT
>JALONF010000251.1 GCA_025455085.1 Ignavibacteriaceae bacterium | reverse complement strand
CCACCAATCAAAAACAACAAGATCAGCATTTTCTTTTTCTAACAAGCTAGCAACTTTAAACCAGTTGAATGGATTAATTGAATTAACAACTCGTTCACTTGGCACTTTGAAAACTTGCTCTTTACTTTTATCAAATTGTGTTGTGCCAGGAAAAAGAATTGAGGGATAAAGAAGTTTGTAATTATAAATTTTTACTTTGAAATGATCTTTTAACGATTCATATGTGTGTGTAACAAAAAGTGCGTTTCCACCTCTGTATGGATAAGCAGGACCGATGAGGATTATTTTTTGCTTCAAGGATATTAACGATGGTTATTAAAATTTTCAAGCGAAATATAATGAAATGAATGTAGGATTTTCAAGCGAAATATAATGAAATGAATGTAGGAGATAAAGTTGGAATTGTCAGTCTGAGCCTGTCGAAGACTGATATTGAGAGAAGTTGTCACACTTCTACACGCTCATTGTGAGAGTTTAAAACTTGTACGGCGATTCATCATCCTCATCTTCAAAATCTTCTTCTTTAGGCATTGTGAACATTGAGCTTAACATATCCCTGAATTGAATGCCGTCTTCAATTTTTGTTCTGCTCAGCAGTGAAAATTCTGATAATCCAAATAACAGAAACTCCATCAATAGCAGCTTTGAATTTCCATTCACGGAAGGTTGAAATTTCTTTACAACATTTTCAAGATTTGGAATGTTCTGAAGCAGCTCTCTGTATTGTTTATCGGTTAAGTTCATCATCAAGTCGGCTTTGTTGCCTTTTTTGAACCAATCAATAATCGGCTGATAGGGACTCGGCTGCTGAGTTTTTTTAAGGCTATCCGGAGTGGGGAAGTATTTAGTGAAATTATTACGATACGCTTTTCCAATTAATATCTGAGCAACTTTTGCCGGACCTTCCTGCTCGCCTTCATAAACAAGTTCAATCTTTCCAGTGATTGATGGAATTACTCCGTAAAGATCGCTTAGTCTTAAGTGAGTTTCCTTTTCATTGTTGATTATCCTTCTTCGTTCTGCAGTGCTAACCAGATTTTCATAAGCCGAAATAGAAAGTCGTGCAGATACACCGCTTTTTGCATCAATATATTCGCTGACTCTTGCTTCAAATGCTATTTGTTCGACGAGATCGTGCAAGATTTCATCAGAATTAATTTTTTCTTTTTGGTCTTGAGTAAGGTTCGCTTCCTGTTGTGTAATACGTTTTGAGATTTCGATGTTTCTCGGATAGTGAGTAAGAATCTGACTGTCAATTCTATCTTTGAGCGGAGTAACTATTGATCCTCTGTTTGTATAATCTTCCGGATTAGCCGTGAAGATAAATTGAATATCAAGCGGCAGCCTGACTTTAAATCCACGGATTTGAATATCACTTTCTTGTAAAATGTTGAAAAGAGCTACCTGGATTCTTGCCTGCAAATCTGGTAATTCATTAATTACAAATATTCCTCTGTGCGAACGAGGAATTAGTCCAAAGTGAATTACTCTTTCATCCGAGTAGGGGAGTTTCAATGCAGCAGCTTTTATCGGATCAACATCACCGATTAAATCAGCAACGGAAACATCAGGTGTTGCAAGCTTCTCAGTGTATCGTTCAGACCGATTAATCCAGGAGATTTTGGTTTTGTTTCCTTCTTTTTCAATGATTTCTTTTGCAATAAATGAAAGAGGATTAAATGGATCATCATTCAATTCAGAGACTTCAACAACTGGTATGTATTCATCGAGAAGGTTTATCATCAATCTGGCAATTTTTGTTTTTGCTTGTCCGCGCAAACCTAAGAGTAAAATATCGTGTCGCGAAAGTACAGCAGTTTGGAGATCGGGAATTACCGTATCGTCAAACCCGATTATTCCTTCAAATGGATTTTTATTTTCTTCGAGAAATTTTATCAGGTTATCTCGAAGTTCGTCTTTTATTGATTTAGAGTTATATCCGCTTTGCTTTAACTCGCCAAGTGTTTTAATGTTGGTAATATTCATTTAGATATTAATTCCAGTTTTATTTTAAGTTTTAAATTTACTTTTTTCGAAATTTAATTTTTGAAAATCCTCACCTTTGCGAGAGAAGGGTGGGGCATTACCTTACTCTTTTTCTTCTGTTACGTATATAGTCTTCAAATAAAAAATCACCGAGCCCTGTCAGGTTGCTGTAGTAAGCTCTGCCGTTATTGATCTTTGTAAACTCCCTTACAAACTGCTGGAGGTATGGATCGCGTGCAATCATGAATGTCGTAACCGCTATATTATGCTTTCTGCAAATTGCAGCCTCATCCAGAGTCTTATTTATTATTTTCCTATCCAGCCCAAAACTGTTCTTGTAATATTTTGCTCCAACTTTCAAACAGGTTGGCTTGCCATCGGTGATCATAAAAATCTGTTTGTTATTAGTTTTTCTTCTGCGAAGAATATCATGAGCTAATTGTAATCCGGCAACCGTGTTTGTATGAAAAGGTCCAACTTCAAGATACGGCAGATCTTTTATTTCAATCGGCCAGGCATCATTACCAAATGCAATAATATCCAGAGTATCCTTTGGATATTTTGTGGTAATCAACTCAGAGAGCGCCATCGCAACTTTTTTCGCAGGAGTGATTCTGTCCTCGCCATAAAGCACCATTGAGTGAGAGACATCTATCATCAACACAGTTGATGTGAGCGCTTTGTAATCTCTCTCTTCAATCTCAAGATCTTTTTCGGTCAATTTGAAATCATTAATACCATGATTGATTTGTGCATTCTTTATCGAATCAGTCATATCAATCTGGTCAAGAGTATCACCAAAATTATATTCTCTTCTGTCTGAAGTAATTTCATCTCCGTGGCCTGAGAACGGAGTTCTGTGATTTCCTCTGGCAGACTTTCTCAACTTGCCAAATATTTCTTCAAGTGATTGTCGTCTGATTGTCATTTCACTTTTAGCTGTTAAATTTAATCTACTGCCATCTTCATTCTCTTTTATAAAACCTCTTTCCTTCAGCTCATCAATAAAGTCACCCATACCATATTCTTCTCCAGTGATATTATACTGCCGGTCAAGTTCATTCATCCAATTCAATGCTTCAGAAACATCACCTGATGTAATAGTAACAAGCTGAAGGAAGACTTTAAGTAAATTCTCAAAGCTGCCGTTGTAGCTGTCGTCAGGGATGAAGTCTGTAAATCTGTGTCCTACCATAATGGTATTTAAACAATAATAATAAATTATTAGTTCGAAATAATTTCAGATTGATAATAAATCAACCATAGTGTCAAAATAAGAATATTTATTATTGAGAAAGAAAAAGGGTAAGGGGGAAAATATCCCCCCTAAATTATTTTTTATCTGTGGGAATTCGTGTCTCAAGAACGTTATCGATCAGCCTATACTCCTTTGCTTCATCAGAAGTTAGGAAGTAATCTCTGTCGCAGTCCTTGGTAATTTGTTCGATAGATTTGCCGGTATGCTTAGCCAGAATATTGTAAAGAGAGTCTCGAGTCTTCATCATTTCCCTTGCGTGAATCTCAATGTCGGTTGTTTGACCCTGCAATCCGCCAATCCATGGCTGGTGAATCATAATTTTGGAATGCGGGAGTGCGGAACGTTTACCGCTTGCACCACCAGCAAGAAGAATAGCACCCATGCTTGCTGCCATTCCAACGCAAATTGTAGCAACGTCAGGCTTTATGTAACGCATCGTATCGTAAATAGCCATCCCTGAAGTAACACTGCCGCCCGGTGAATTTATGTACAAATTGATATCCTTCTGTGAATCTTCTGCCTCAAGAAAAATTAACTGAGCAATTGTCAGACTTGCTACGTGATCGTCAATTGGCATCCCGATAAAAATAATTCTTTCGCGAAGGAGGCGGGAATAAATATCCATTCCACGCTCGCCGCGTCCGGTTTGTTCAATTACATAAGGTACAAGCTGGTTATATATTTCTAATTTTTTGTTCATTCTTTTTCCTCTTTCTGCTTTTTAGCAAGTGTTTCAGGATTAACTTTTTTAATTTCATTTTTTTCTTTTAGAAAGTCAAACAACTTTTTATCGAGCATCCTCTCCATCTGGTTAGATGACTTATAATAATTTATAAGTTTTTCCACAGTTTCTTCTGAATTTCATTTTTGAGTTGATACCACTTCACCTCATTCAGTGCTGAAGGCTGCAAGTATTCTTTTAAATACTTTGTGTCAACTTTTTTCATCCCTTGTTTTTTTAGCCGCTCTTCTTCACTCTTTACCATTTCATCCAATATGCTTTCGACCATAAATGATGGAGGAGTAAAATCATTCTTTGTAATTATTAAACCGATGAGCCTATTCCTGATAAATTCATCAGCTCTCTGATCATAATAATTTTGAATATTCTTTTCAATTTCAGCTCTAAATTCAGCTTCAGTTGAAAGTTTATCTTTAGTCGCTTTTTTAATGAGCTCTTCATTTAATTCCGGAAGGACTATCTTTTTTATGCCAAGAATCAGAACTTTATAATCAAAATGCTCAACAACTTTTTCATCCTGGCCATCTTTATTCTGAACCATTCGTTCATCGTGAAAATGAAACTTGAACTTTTCGCCAACTTTTTTACCTCTTGAGTTTGACTTGATATCCGGATGAACGTTTTCATTTGATAGATCAATCTGCATCTTTTCCGGTTTACTATCTGCAGCAGGCTGTCCACTCTCATCTGTTCTTGTCAATTCTACATCCAGAAGAAAGTTATCATCATCACCAATTACATCAGCATCTTCCTGACTGCTATTTGAACGTAAGAGATTATCAATTTCCTTTTCAACTTCATCTGACTTTACTTGCAAATCAGGAACTTCAATTAGCTGGCCGGTGTAATCTTTGACATCAATTTCAGGAAGCACTTCATATTTCACTTTAAACTTAAAATCTTTTTCGATGTTGAAATCG
>JALONF010000019.1 GCA_025455085.1 Ignavibacteriaceae bacterium | reverse complement strand
GCAGAGCAGTCTGAGAATGCCGGAACAAAAATGGGAACGTTCTTTTTATAGGCAGCCCATACGACTGAATCATCTACTTTTGGTCCGCCATTGTTTTCAAGATATCTGCCAAACTCCCATAAGTATTCTCGTGACGAATATGGTTTCGGTTCCATACTATTGAATATTTTTGCGCAGGTATCATCACAAATTCTCAATTCATCTTCATCAATGAAAGTATCGTAAATTCTGTCAATGTGCAGATCTCTCATTTCATTATCATCAACCCATTTTGTTCCTTTGTAATGTTTGAATCCGAGTGCTTCAAAGAAATCCTGGTCAACTATAATTGCACCTGTTGATACAATAGCATCGACCATATTATTCATAATCATATCATAAACTACTTTCTTCAAACCTGCACTGAATAAGCTACCGGCAAGAGTAAGAATTATTCCGCAGTCTTTATCTTTCAGCATCATATCATATATTCGTGCTGCACGGTTTAAGTCGCGTGCAGTGAAAGCCATATTCTCCATCGCATCAACCAACGGGACAACATTATGCTTTTTAATATCGATATGTTCGATAATTTCTTTTAGAAAATCTTTTTTCTGTGCCATCTTTTATCCTCCTTATTTAATAATTAAAATTTTTATTATCATTTGTTAAAAAAAATACTTTGCGGCTTTCAGAATTCCCTGCTTCCAGGGAACTCGATGAGAAATGCCTGAAGTGTTTTTGAACTTATCAAAATTATCAAGATACCATTTATAATTTCTGATGAGTGCGTCTTTGTTTGAGTATTTTGGCTTGTATCCAAGAATTTTTTCTGCTTTCTCAATTGAAACAAAAGAATCTTTTGAAGCTGTTTCATAAACCCACTTGTAAAGCGGAGAAAGCTTCATTGCTTCAAGAACTTTGAGTGTTAATATAATTGGTTTTTCAGGAAGTCCTTTAATTTTTTTTCCGTGACCAGCAAAATCCAGAACAGCCTGGTAATCTTCTCTCATCGTTGTGAATTCTTTTGCACCTATGTTAAATGTATCATTTACTTTTTCTTTGTCGAGAGTACAACAAAGATAAATAGATTCACAAAGGTCTTCCACATCGAGCAGCTGGTAGCGATTCTTTCCATTTCCTATCATCGGAAATCCGTGGCCATCTTTTGCCCAATCAAAAAGCAAATCAAAAACTCCTAATCTTTCCGGACCGATAAAAGATTTCGGACGAATTATCGGGACACACATTCCTTTCTTTCGGTACTTGAGACATTCTTCTTCTGCCTGAATTTTTGCTTTACCGTAAGGTCCAACTCCATCTAATTTATCTGTTTCATATAAAGGGTGATGATCGGGAATTCCATAAACTGCAGTTGAAGAAATGTGAACGAAGCGTTGCACTTTAAATTTTTCAGCAGCTTCAATCATTGTTCTTGTGCCATCAATGTCAGTTGAAAAAATTTCTTCTGGTGTGTAAAGCGGGAGAGCAGCGGCACAATGGACAACTATGTCGACTCCTTCAACAGCTTTTGCGACTGCTTCTTTATCCCGAATATCTCCCAATATTGCTTCAATTTTATTATTCATATCGGGATAGTCAAAATCAATTAAATCTAATGACTTAATCTGATGCCCTCTGGAATACAGATAACGAATCAGGTTGATTCCTAAAAAACCTGAACCACCGGTTATGAGAAATTTCATTTTTTATCTATGTAATATTCGGAAATTTGAATTTTAGGCAACAAAATTACGAATTTTGATACGGGCTTCAAATAAAATGTCTCTTATAAATATTAGGATTAATGGCTGAGTATTGCTTGAATTTAGCAGATTATATAAATATATCTACAATTCAGACGTTAACCTTCACTGAAGAGTACACGATTGGCATTAAAAATTCTTGACTTTTTAAGGGTATCCGCTTATTTTTTCGGGCTTCAAAAAAAGAATTTGTTTAACCAAGGAGTTTATTTTGAAAAAGGAAAGAATGACCAGGTTCATAAAGCCCGAAGATGCGGCCAGGAAATGGTATCTTGTTGACGCTAAGGATCAGACTTTAGGAAGACTTGCTTCCAGAGTTGCATCAGTTATTAGAGGAAAGACAAAACCGATTTTTACGCCGAATATGGATACCGGTGATTTTGTAATTGTAATAAATGCCGACAAGGTTAAGATGACCGGCAAACGTGAAGAGTTAAAAAAATATATCTGGCACAGTATGTATCCTGGTGGACAGAAGATTCGCTCGTACGAAGAAATGAAAAGTAAAAAACCTGAGTATGCCATTCAGGAAGCAGTAAGAGGCATGCTGCCAAAAAACAGATTGGGCAAAAGTTTAATAACTAAACTAAAAGTTTATGCAGGCGAAGAGCATCCGCACAAAGCACAGAAACCTGAAATATTAAGTACATCGGAGAAATAATGGTCGACAGAATTTTTATTGGTAGAAGAAAAACATCAGTAGCGCGAGTAATTTTAAAAAACGGAAACGGGAAAATAACTGTAAACGGTAAAGAGTTTGAAAAAGCATTTCCGTTGCTCGTTAGCCGTGAAGACATTACTAAACCTTTCGATGTTACCGAAACCAAGGGTAAGTATGATGTTTATGTTACTGTGAAAGGTGGGGGCTCAACCGGTCAGGCGCAGGCAATAAGATTAGGAATAGCCCGTGCCTTGATTGATACAAATCCTGAATTCAGACCAGCATTAAAAATCGAAGGTTTCTTAACAAGAGACCCCAGAATGGTTGAAAGAAAGAAATACGGTCAACCAAAAGCAAGAAAAAGATTTCAATTTTCTAAAAGATAAATTGGTAATCAGTTCATTTGTTTTTTGTTTTGGTTACTTTGTTAAGAGTTCTGATTCGAAAATGAAAAAATTGGTGACTTAACTAAATGACTAAGACCGAAAACAATTAAACTGAAACCATCAACTAAAAACTAATAACTAAAATAATTTATTAACATTCATATCTTCCGATTTACCACCTGTGTCCTGAAATAATTGGATGAATGGTAAAGACGACGAGGATAGAAGACCTGCCTGACGGTAGGCAGGGAAAAACAGGAGATACATTTAATGGCAACTATTGAGTTGACACACCTAATTGAGTCTGGTGCGCACTTCGGGCATTTAACACGCCGCTGGAATCCCAAAATGAAACCATACATTTTTATGGAAAAAAATGGGATTCACATAATTGATTTAAAGAAAAGTCTTGGATTACTTCATCAGGCATATAATGAAATGGTTGAGGCTGTTTCCCAGGGCGGTTCTATTCTTTTTGTCGGAACTAAAAAGCAAGCAAAAGGAGTTATTGAATCAGAAGCTAAAAGATGCGGAATGAACTGGGTAAGCGAACGATGGCTTGGCGGAATGCTCACAAACTTTTCCACTATCAGAAAAAGTGTAAAGAGATTACAAAACATCGAGAAGCAAGAAACCGATGGTACTTTCGAAAAGATAACTAAAAAGGAAAGACTTTTTCTTACACGTGAGCGTGACAAGCTGAAAAAAATTCTTGAGGGAGTTGAGACAATGTCAAAACTTCCCGGAGCTGTTTTTGTTGTTGATATTAAGAAAGAAGACATTGCAGTTAAAGAAGCAAAACGCTTGAACATTCCGGTATTTGCAATGGTTGACACAAATTGTGATCCGGACCCTATCGATCATATAATCCCTGCAAATGATGATGCCGTTAAAACAATTGAGCTCATTATTAAGAATATGGCAGATGCTGTTATTGAAGGGCAGGCAAAATTTAAGGAAAGAAAAGCCGAGGAAATTTCCGAAAGAGAAAGAGCGCGAAAAGAGCATCACGAAGAAACTGAACAGAGTGAAGATAAAAAAGTATCAAAAAAACACTTGAAGCGAAGAGATAAAAAAGAAGATGATATTTCTGAAGAGAAAAAGGAATCAGATATAAATGAACCTGCTTCAGAAAATTAATTTTGAAAGGAAATAAATATTATGGCTATTACTGCTGCACAAGTTAATGATTTAAGACAAAGAACCGGCGCTGGAATGATGGATTGTAAAAGAGCGCTTGAGGAAGCCAATGGCGAAGTTCAAAAAGCAATTGAAATACTAAGGAAGAAAGGTGCTTCAGTTGCTGCAAAGAGAGCTGAAAAATCTGCAAATGAAGGTTTGGTTGTAACTAAAGTTTCTGATGATAAAAAATTTGCAACTATCCTTGAGATAAACTGTGAAACTGATTTCGTTGCTAAGAGCGAAGATTTCGTGAATCTGGCAAAGTTTGTCATCGATGCTACTCATAAAAACAAACCAAAAAATGTTGAAGAACTTCTAAAATATTCCGATGTGCAGGATAAGCTGAATGATGTATTGGGTAAAGTTGGTGAGAAAATAGAAATATCCCGCTTCGATATTATGGAGGCGAAGGATGGATTGCTTGTAGATTATATTCATATGGGTTCAAAGCTCGGAGTGTTAATTAAGTTTGAAGACGTAAAAACTGGAAGTGATGAACTTTATTTAATTGGTAAAGATATGGCAATGCAGGTGGCTGCGATGAATCCAATTAGTGTAAAACGAGAAGACGTTCCAAAAGAAACGGTCGATAAAGAAATTGAGATTTACAAAGAGTTAGCCAAAAAAGAAGGCAAGCCTGAACAGATGCTTGAAAAAATTGCTTTGGGAAGATTAAATAAATTTTACCAGGAAAACGTTCTCCTCGAACAGGCATTCATTAAGGATAATTCAAAAACAGTGAGTGATTTGCTTAAAGAATTTAATGCAAAGCATAGCTCCAATGTCAAGGTTGCCCGGTTTGACAGGTTTCATCTCGGCGACGAGAAAAAGTAATTTCGAACAAAAAGGTCTTAATAATATTAAGACCTTTTTTTATATTTAAACGTAAATTTTTACAGGATGTGATGAACTTAAAATATAAAAGAGTTTTACTCAAGCTAAGTGGTGAATCCCTTATGGGTCAGCAGGGATTTGGTATTGATAACAACGTACTTGAGTTTTTTTCGGAGGAAATTCAAAAGGCATACAAAGCCGGTGTTGAACTTGGAATAGTAATCGGAGGAGGCAATATCTATCGTGGTTTGAGTGCAACATCTCAGGGAATCGACAGAGCTACCGGAGATCAAATGGGAATGCTTGCAACTGTAATAAACGCACTTGCTTTACAGAATGCAATTGAAAAAAGAGGGATTTATACTCGCCTTATGAGTGCTATAAATATGGAAGCAATAGCAGAGCCTTATATAAGAAGAAGAGCAATAAGACATCTTGAGAAAAAAAGAGTTGTTATTTTCGGTGCAGGAACGGGGCATCCATACTTCAGTACAGATACAGCTGCCTCACTTCGTGCAGTTGAAATAAATGCTGATGTTATTGTTAAAGGAACCAGAGTGGATGGAGTATTTGATAGCGACCCGGAAAAAAATCCTAATGCATTCAGATTTGAAAACATATCGTACCTAGATGTCTTAAAGAAAAATCTTCGCATTATGGATTTGACAGCCGTTAGCCTTTGCCAGGAAAATAATCTTCCGATGATTGTATTTAATATGGATGTTCGTGATAATTTACTGAAGCTTGTAATGGGCGAAGAAATTGGTACTCTTATTAACAGCGGCGAAAAAATTACTAAAGAAGTTTAACAACAAACTGAGGTAGTTATGCATCAATTAATTAAAGATGCCAAAGGCAGAATGGACAAGACACTTGAAACACTTCGAAGCGAGCTCGCCAAAATCAGAACGGGAAAAGCCACAACTGTTTTGCTTGACAGTATAAAAGTGGACTACTATGGAAATATGGTTCCTTTAAACCAGGTTGGAAACGTTTCTGTACTTGATGCTCACACTCTTGCCATTACTCCCTGGGAAAAGCAGATGGTTCAAATAATTGATAAAGCAATACTTGAAGCAAACTTAGGATTGAATCCTATAAGCGATGGAACGAATCTTAAAATTCCAATTCCTCCTTTGAATGAAGAGAGAAGAAAAGAACTTGTGAAGCTGGTTAGAAAATTTGGTGAAGAGTCCAGAGTTGCAGTAAGAAATGTGAGACGTGATGCCAATGATCATTTAAAGAGAGAACAGAAGGATAAAAAAATTACTGAAGATCAGCTTCGCGATGCTGAATTAGAAACCCAAAAATTAACTGATGAACATATTAAGCTAATTGATGATGTACTGAAGCATAAAGAAAAAGAAATAATGGAAGTTTAAATCCAGCTAAGATAAATTAAAGTATAGCCCGGTTAATTAAGACCGGGTTTTTTATTTTGTGCCAATGGACATAATTAAGTAAGATATTGCTCACGCCATTCCTCTGAATAGATTACAAATTAGTTGTTTTTTGAGTAAATTTTGGCCTAGTTAATTAAGAATTAAATGTTTCATATCAGATATTAGATCAAGCTTGAAGTTTTTTGAAAAGCTAAAAAATATTCATATTGGTCCTATTAAAGCTGCGGACTATATAAATAAAGATGTTCTCAGGAATATCATCTATTTAACATTGGCTATCGCTATTTTCTTTTTTGGTGTTCTGGTATACGGTATAATTCTTAACCTCCGAAACGTTCCTCTTTCTGAAGCTTTGCTCAAAACCGGATATACTGAAATTACTAATCCTAAAATTGTTATTGATAGACATAACTATACTTTAGGTATTTATGAGGATAGTGTGCTGATAAAGAATTACAGAGTCAGTTTTGGTAAGTCAGTGCTCACACCGAAAGCCAGGGCAGGCGATAAGGCTACGCCAGTAGGTGTTTATAGAATCTGTAAAATCTATAAGACACATAAATATCATAAATTCTTTCAGATAAATTATCCAAATCTTGAAGATGGGGGTGACGCATTAAGGAAAGGATTGATCTCTCAAAAAGAATATAACGACATTAAATTCCAATATTATTATGAAGGATGCACAAAGTATCACAATATTCTTGGCGGGGATATAGGTATACATGGTATTGGCGAATTGAATTATATTTTTAAAAATCTTCCTTTTGTTTTTAACTGGACTAACGGCTCAATTGCAATGAGCAATGAAAACATAGATGAAATTTATTCAGTAATCAGAGAGGGAATCGAAGTTGTTATCAAATAAAATTTTAATTTCTTTGTTTTTGACTGTATTGATTATTGTAGTTGGGGGCTGTAAAAAATCCTATGAACCGCCGCCTCACAATCTTTTTGAGAATGAACAACTGGTTTTAAAAACAGCAAAAGATCTTATCGGTGAAAACATTTCGTTTACGACTGCAGGATACTTTGAATCTGATACTCTGAAATCAATAGTTGCAGGTGCAGAAGTTTCTGAAAAAAACGAGTGGGGTATTAAATTCTACTTGATAAGCTGGGTGGAAGGAGAATTTAAAATTAAGTATCAAACCGGATTACTTAATGGTTCATTCGTTCAGTGTCTTGTAAATAAAATAAAATTTTCTGACTATGATAATGAACTCATCTATTATAATTCCAAAAGTTATTTTTTAGGAAACGCAAATGGTGATGTTTACTCGCACGTCATCGACTTGAAAAAACTAAAAGTTTATAGTGCACACCTTTCAATAATTTCGGAAGGGAGAGTCTCTCTTGATCTCTCACAAAATATTGATGACCCAATGATAAAAAATTTCTTTACCAGTTATTTTAGAAGAGATTATCCTAACCTGAGAATAGTTGAGAGAGCTCTTTAATTAAACATTAGCAGAAAGACGTGTTAACTGATAAGTTGTTAGTTCTTCAAATTAGAAAATGACTCACGCCTTGATGAAATTTTTTTTATACATCATCGTTGTTACTTTTCTGATTAGTTCCAGTCATTTTGCACAGGAGGATGACCGGTACGAGTTATCCTCTATAAGTTTTGCTGGTAATGAGACTTTCGGTGATGCAGAATTAAAAGCTGTTATTCAGAGTGAGGAAAATCCTTTTTGGTTCTGGCGTTTCTTATACAGCACTATATCATTCCTTGGTTCTCCTCCAAATTATTTTGACTCTACCGCTATTTCAGTGGATGTTATTTCACTCAAGTCATTCTATTCCGTAAATGGTTTCTTTAAAGCGGAAATTAGTTATTCATTTTCTCTCGATACTGTTAGTAAAGCTGCTGAACTTACTTACATTATAAAGGAAAATTCACCGCATACTTACGGGGAAGTTAAGCTGCTGGGACTTGAAAAATTGAACGAGGAAATCACATCAGAGATAAGTGAATATCTTAAATACACGAGCTGGGAGAGATACGTTCAGGAAGATGTGCAGAAAAAAAATGATGGGATAATTACATACCTGAAAAACCACGGCTTTATGCTTGCCAGGTATGACAGCACCGTTGTAAAAATTGATACGTTGAATGCAAAAACAGATATTACAACATACTTTCATACAGGACGCTGGTACACTTATGACGAAATTAAAATAGAAAAGGATGGCGAGTCAAATTCACAGATTAGTTATGAACTAATAAGTTATTTGAGCAATATTAATATTGGAGAAGCTTACAGTCAGGAAGAGATATCCAAAAGCAGGATTAGACTTGCACGCACAGGTTTATTCACTTCAATAAATCTTAGTAATACAATAAAAGATTCCACCAGTAGCAAAACTCAGTTACTAATTAAAGGTAATGTTGGGAGCTTAAATGAACTTTCTCCTGAAGTTTTTGCGGATAATGAGTTCGGTTATTTTAATGTCGGTGTCGGTGCAAGCTACACAAGAAAAAATTTTCTTGGTGACGCTAGAAAATTTACAATCAGGGCACGCTTCAGGTTGAATGATATTACAAATCTAAGATTCGATTCCGACCTTTTCAAAGAAACACTTCAAACTGAGGTTGACCTTTCAGCGATACTTGAGCAACCTTTTCTTTTCAGCAGAAATATTGCCGGAAGACTTGAAGGTTATTTAAAATCTTATAACATATCTTCTGTTGATTATGAAAACTTTGGTGCAAACTTTACTGCTGCTTTTGATATGCCGAGATACACTTTTGTAAACCTTTTTAATCCTTATCTCAGGTTTGATAAATTAAGCTATAGTATCCCAACACTTGTACTCGAAGGAGATACAGTTTCTGTTAGTCCGAGTACTTTCACTTCGTCGCTGGGTAGTGAGCTTGGTTCAACAACAACTGATGATCTGTTCTATCCAACAAAAGGAAGAATTATTTCATTGATTACAGAATTATCGTCAGCAAATGTCAAATGGGATGTAAAGAATCTTCAAACGGGTCAAACAGCATTAGCAATTGACTCTCTGGGATTTTATTTCAAATTGCAGCTTACGCTCGGATTTTATTTAGCCGTCTCGCGTGATAACCTCACTGTTCTGGGCATCAAAGTAAAATCAGGATATATTCAAATGCTTAGCGGAGATGCTGCTCTAGTATCACCGAACCAAACATTTTTTGCAGGCGGCAGCAACTCAGTAAGAGGTTGGAGGGGTCGAGAACTTATTCCATCTGACCAGCTGCTTAACTTATTTCCTTCTTCATTAAATGAACAATATAAAATCAGGGGAGGTGAAATTTTGGTTGAGGGAAGTTTTGAATACCGGAGAAAATTTGAAGAGGATTTAGGATTTGTTGTCTTTACCGATTATGGTAATACCTGGAATGAATTTAACGACATAAGAGTAGATCAGATAGCCGTAGCTATTGGAACTGGTTTAAGATATTATTCGCCTATTGCGCCTTTCAGGATTGACTTTGGTTTTAAGTTTTATGATCCGAACGATATGAAATTTATTTTTGATAAGCAATTCTTTGACACAATGGTTATTCATTTTGGTATCGGCGAGGCTTTCTGAGTAATCCTTTTGGCGGCTTATCATTATCTTTCACAAAGAATAAAAAAATTGTTAAATAAATTGAGTAGGATTAATAAATGATCTACAGCATGACCGGTTATGGTAAAGGAAGCATTTCAAAAAATAAAACCTCGGCTGAAGTTGAAGTTAAAAGTGTTAACAGCAGGTTTTTTGAAGTGTCATTAAAGCTTCCTTCTATTCTTTTCCCTTACGATTATGAAATCAGAGAATTTATCAAAAATAAAGTTCAGAGAGGTAAGGTTAGTGCTGTCATACATTTCAAGAAGGATGGTGTTGAAAATGGCTACGTAACAATTGATGAGAATAAATTATTAAATCATATATCACTGATTAAAAGAATAAAAAAAGCAGCAGGTATAAAAGATGAAATCACACTTGAAAACCTGCTTAGCAGCAAGGAAATTTTTACATCACAGGATGCAGAATTAAGCAATGCAGAATTTGATATCGTAAAATCAGCATTGAATAAAGCGCTTGATAAATTGATGCTTATGAAGAAAAAAGAAGGTGCGGAACTATCGAGAGACCTATCAGCGAGAATTGAAAACATCATAAGTATTGTTTCAGCTATTGAAACAGAGTTTAGAAAGAGCATCAATGAATATCATGTTAAACTTAAACAACGGATTCAGGAGTTGACCGGTAATGTTGAATTAAATGAAGATAGATTGAACATCGAACTTGCATTGATAGCTGACAGAGCAGATATTACTGAAGAGTGCGTTAGATTGAGGAGTCATCTTAAATTTTTCAAAGAAACTCTCAAGAATGAAAAGGAACCCGGCAAAAAATTAAACTTTCTCTGTCAGGAAATGAACCGGGAAACTAATACCATCTCATCGAAATCAATTTCAACTTCAATCATACATTCGTCAGTACTAATCAAAGAAGAAATTGAAAAGATCAGGGAACAAATACAAAACATTGAGTAGCCGTTGAGTGAGAAAAAGGGAAAATTAATCGTATTCTCAGCTGCAAGCGGTGCAGGGAAAACTACCATCGTAAAGGAAATCTTAAAAAACTTCCCTCAACTGATTTTTTCTATTTCTGCCACAACCAGACCGAAAAGAGAGATAGAAACCGACGGAGTTGAATATTATTTCATTTCAGAAATGGAGTTCAAAAAAAAGATAGAAAACGACGAATTCATTGAATGGGAGAAATTTTACGACTATTACTACGGGACGTACAAAAACTTTGTGATAGGTAATATTGAGGCAGGAAAGTCTGTCTTATTTGAGTTAGATGTTAAAGGAGCGCTCAAAATAAAAAGACTTTACCCTTATGCCCATTTAATATATATTTCGCCTCCCAGTTTCGAGGAACTAGTAAAAAGGCTCAGGCAAAGACAAACTGAAAGCGAATCGGATTTTCAGAAAAGAATTGAAAGAGCCAAAATGGAATTAACACTGAAAGATCAGTTCGATTATGTGATTGAAAACAATGAACTCGAAACTGCAGTTGAAAATGCAAAAAATTTAGTAACAAAAATATTAGAGGAGAATTAACAAAATGGAAATAACACCGATTGATTTAAGAGAGATCGATAAAAGAGCCAGTAACGTTTACGAAGGAATAATAGTAACGGCAAGAAGAGCACGTCAGATTAATTCTGATAATAAAATTGAGTTTAGTGCGCTGCTAAGCACAATACCTGAAGCTACCACCGATGATGAGAGTGAAGATATTGATAATCCTGCTCAGCTTAAAATTGCTCTGGAAATGGAACAAAGAAAGAAACCTCATCTTCAGGCGTTGAATGAGTTCTTAGATGGTAAAATTGATTTTGAATATAAAAAGTAAACATTCCTTAGTTTTCTAATGTTTTGAATCCGGCCATGTGTCGGATTTCTTTTTTTTAAATATCTTGTCACTATTTGCATTAA
This sequence comes from Ignavibacteriaceae bacterium, assembly GCA_025455085.1. GTDB lineage: Bacteria > Bacteroidota > Ignavibacteria > Ignavibacteriales > Ignavibacteriaceae > IGN2. The sequence continues at coordinate 1,876 of JALONF010000019.1, read as the reverse complement.
ATTTCAGGTAAACAATTTGAAAGTACTGCAATGATAAAAGATCAATTAGCTGGTAAAAAAATACTGCTGGGAGTAACAGGCTGCATAGCTGCATATAAATCCTGTTTGATAGTAAGAGAATTCATTAAAAGAGGCGCAGAAGTAAAAATAGTTTTAACTCCTTCAGCAACTGAGTTTATTACACCGCTTACTCTTGCGACACTTTCCCATAACGAAGTTATTGTGAGTACTTTTCCGCCCAGTCAAAAAGATGGAACAAATCTTTCCACCTGGCATATTGACTATGCTCTGTGGGCTGACCTGATGCTTGTCGCACCAGCTACAATTAATACAATTGCAAAAATTTCATATGGCTTTGCAGATAACGCTTTAACCACACTTGTAACTGCTCTCAGGTCTCCGCTTGTAATTGCACCAGCCGCTGATGTTGATATGTACAACAATCCAATTAACATGGAAAATCTAAATAAGCTTGAAAAGCTCGGGCACTATATTATTTATCCAGAATCCGGCGAATTGGCAAGTGGACTTTCCGGTGAAGGAAGATTAGCTGACACAAATAAAATTATTGATGCAGTTGAATTGATTCTCTCCGGTTATTCAAAAGATTTAGTTGGTAAAAAAATTCTTGTCTCTGCCGGACCGACCTATGAAGATATTGATCCTGTAAGATTTATCGGGAACCGATCCTCTGGAAAAATGGGATACGCAATCGCCAAAGTTGCTTATCTACGCGGTGCTGATGTTACGTTGATTTCAGGTCCTTCATCACAAAGTATTTATCCTGAAATTAAATTGATTAAGGTCAGATCTGCTTCCGAGATGGAACGAGCCGTTAAAAAAGAAATCGATAAAAGTCATCTGCTGGTCATGTCTGCTGCAGTTTCAGATTTTCGCCCTATTAAAGCTGCATCAAATAAAATAAAGAAGGAAACGGGAAAAATGGATTTGAAGCTTGATCTCAATCCAGATATTCTTTCTTCAATCAAAACAAAAAACACCAAAGTAATCGGTTTTGCACTTGAGACGCAGAACGAATTGAGCAATGCAAAGAAAAAGCTAAAAGAAAAGCATCTTGATTTGATTGTCCTGAATTCCCCTGGCAAGGAAAGCGGATTTGAAGTTGACACAAACAAAGTGACCATAATAAAGCAGGATGGTAAATCTGTGAATCTGCCGTTGCTTTCCAAGTTCCAGGTTGCAAATAAAATTTTAACGGAAGCTAAAAGTATTTTGTAAACTAAATTTCACTTTAGATTTTCATTTGAACCAACTTTTGTCAGTCTGAGCTTGTCGAAGACTGATCATTATTTATTGAGTACACACTTCGACAGGCTCAGTGTGACAATAACATTAATTGTGTATGAACAAATCAACCAGAAAAGAAATAATAAAAACACTAACCCTCCAAAAAGAAATTTTTGGAGATGAATTATTTATTCCTAAAAAGAAAAAGATATCATCAATCGTAAAGGAACCGGAAGTCTTATTCGAAGAACCGCAATTGTTCGAAACTGAAAGGCAAGATGAAGAACCGCAATTGTTCGAAACTGAAAGGCAAGATTGGGAGAAAGCTGCCTCTCTTGATCAACTTGAGAAATTAATTTGTGATTGCACAAAATGCCGATTGCATCAGGGTAGAAATAAATTTGTTTTTGGGACAGGAAATCCGAATGCAGATGTTTTAGTAATCGGTGAAGGTCCCGGAGCTGAAGAGGATAAACAAGGTTTACCATTTGTTGGTAGAGCAGGTAAACTTTTGACTGATATGTTAAAGGCAATAAAGTTTGAAAGAGAAGAAGTATATATCGGTAATGTGGTTAAATGCCGTCCACCTGAGAACAGAACTCCACTGCCCGATGAAATGGAAACCTGT
>JALONF010000250.1 GCA_025455085.1 Ignavibacteriaceae bacterium | reverse complement strand
TTTAATACCTCGACTTATGGCACTGTTTAACTCTTCAAATGTAAATGGTTTCGGAACAAAATCTATCGCACCTTTATAAAGAGATTTGACTGCATTTTCAACAGTAGAATATCCAGTAATCATAATAACCGGCGTAATTAATTTTCTTTTCTGCATCTCATCTAAAAAAGTAAAACCATCCATTTGCGGCATCATTATATCGCAAAGAATCAGCGAGTATTCTTTTTGTGAAAGTTTTTTCAACGCTGAGGAAGCATTATTATCAGAATCAACATTCAATCCCTCCGCCGTAGCAATCCTTGAAACAGCATTAAGTATTACCTGTTCATCATCAATAACCAGTATTTTTTCATCTTTCATCATTGAGTTTCTATACACTTTGACTTCCCTGTTCCTTTCTGACCTTTTGTGCTGTAAAAAGGTTCAAATATTCTGGCAAGATCTTCCTTTCCAATACCAGTTCCGTTGTCAGATATTTTTATTTCGACATAATCTCGTACACCTGCCTCATCAACAAATGCCCATCGCTGCCAATCGCACTGCGGATTAATACAGCCTTCAAAAATTCCCCGTGGGGGAACTTCGAAGGTATAAACAGCTGATTTACACTTAGGACAGCTTGATTCTTTATCAACAACCGAAATGTTGCATTTGGGACAGGATATCTGAAGCTGTTCGGAAGGTTTTATCTCAATACCATATTTATCTCTGTTCTTTCCATAAGTTGGGTCAAGATTTACAAAGCCCTCTTTACTATTTTGAACAAGCTTTAGTTTTATACTTGGCTTCCCATCAATTTTAAATTCTTCATTCATCAGTGAATGTCTTTTAGAGCAAACAGCATTTTTTATCTGCAATGTTCCATAAGGTGTGAGGCTGAGAATTCTTGAAGAAATCGATATTGCTCCGCTTCTCTCCTGCACTGCATCTGATGCATTGACAAGTAAATTTATGAACACTTGCTGCATCTGATTAGAATCAATTTTGAACAGAGGGATATTCTCCTCAAGATTTTTATCAAGCTTTATGTGCTTCATAGAGAGTTGATTATCAACCACCGCTATAGCGTTAGTTATTATTTCATTGATATTCGCATTGCTTTTTTTCGGAACAGACTGGCGTGCAAAATCTAAAAGACTTTTAACTATCTCTCTGCTGCTTTTTGTTTCTCTTACAATCAGCTTCAATTCATCTTCAAGTTCCGGATTGTTTACTCTTTTCAAAAGGAAGCTGCTATAGGTTAATACTGCTGTGAGTGGATTATTAATTTCGTGGGCAACTCCTGCGGCAAGCCTTCCCATTGAGGCCATCTTATCTGATTGAAAAAGCTGCAAACGTGCATCAGCCAATTTCTGTGTCATATTGTTGAAAGACTTACCAAGCAAACCAAGTTCATCGGAGCCCAGATCTTTTATTACATAATTTAAATTGCCCGTTCCAACCTCCTGGGTTGCAGTTACAAGTTCATTTATCGGTTTCTCTATCCATTTTTTAACAAAAAATCCGATAATTAAGCTTAGAAGAATAATCGCTCCAACTGCAAAAATTATCGAACGATTTTCGATTTGCTTAATTTGGTTATCAACATCTTTCAAACAGACTTTTACGTCTAAAACACCAAGCACTGTCTGACTTTCATAATGTGCATGACAGTCAGCCTGCCAGCAGGAAGGTTCATTATAAATTGGATTAATTATTCCAAGAACGTGAGATGAGTCAGGATGGATTTTATATTTTCTTATCCTTTGATCAATAGAAAGCTTTTCAATTGGTTCGTTAGCAGTATGACAGACATAACAGGCTTCAGCGTTTTTATCTACCATAGATCCTATTGCATTCTCCCGTGATGAATACATTATCATACCTTCTTTATTAAATACTCTTATTTCAAGAATACACGGTTCATCAGCTGAGGCATTTATTATTGCATGCGTTTGTTCCGGCTGATTCAGCATCATGCTGAAATGCATACTGTTCTTCAAAGTTTCACTAAGCTTGTTAGCTGCCAATTCAGCTTGAGTAAGTAAATCCTCACTTTGTGTTTTCAAGTTAATATATGAATAGACACTGATAATACCCATAGTAACTAAACCTACTGTGAATATCAACTTAGTACTTATTTTTATAAATGTCTGTTTGAGTTTCATTCCAAACCAATTCATAAAATTATTTTACTAGTTCCCCAGGTTTATAAGCTGGATAAGTCATATCATCATGGCAGCCTTCGCATGAAGGTTTCTTTGAATAATCTGCATTCGTATGACAATCGCCGCAATCAAATTCAGAATGTGCTTCATCCAGAATTAATCCTGTTACTTTATGATTGAAATTTGAAGAGTTCCAAACTGAGTGACAAGTCTGGCATGAACTATTCAAACCTGTAAATACTGTTTTAGTCTGATGACAACTTGTGCAGTTTAATTTTGAGTGATAGCTCTTCAATGCAAATCCGGTTCTTGCAAGATGGTTAAACGGAGCCATCTCTTTAGAAGAATGACAGGATTCGCAACCTGTTTTAACTTTTGTATCGTGACAGTCTGAACAATTTTTATGTTTTACTTCAAGCGAAACCTTTTCAACTTTTTTCTCGGGTTCAGTTGAATGACATTTTGCACAGCTCTCCTGCTGATGACAGCTTTTGCAATCAAGCCCATAGATATCTGTATGCTCGTTATGATAAAAAGTAACAAGCTTTCCTTTTTCATGCGTAGTGTTATAAACAAGTTTTGTTGGAACTTTTATTTCCGGATGAACACGAGTCTGCTGATAATCTTTTCCTGTATATGCAGATTTGCCGCTTTCGTTCGTTTCGTGACAGCTTTCACAAGCAACATTATTGCTCCACTCCTGATGACAATCCATACACTGCCTGTGATAAGCACCTTTCAAATCCGGTTTGCTTATATCTGTTCTTTGCCTTTTTGGTTCATGACAATTATCGCAACCGACAACATCACCCGGCGGATTATAGTGGTGACACATTTCGCATCCACCTGACATTTCAGACATTTCTGCATGAATTCTGTGCGAAAAGATAACTGGCTCATATAAATCCTGAACACTTTTTAGCTTATTCATTTTTATAACCGCAGGTGACTTTGCCGGGGACATATAAACTGTCATCATTTTCTCACGCGGACAAACTATCAAGCAAGGATTTGTTTTGGTTGGTGTTTCGCACGCATGGCATAAGCTGCAGTTAAATTTTAATTTTGAATGGTCTTGTGCATAAGCAGGAAGAGATAAAAACAAAAGGGAAAGAAGAACGATTGATATCTTTGTATAAGTTTTCATCATACACCTTTAATCGCATATTTAGTTTTTCTCAAAGCACTTTTAACTGGCAAACTGATAATCGGGAAAATCATAACGAATGCACGGTAAATCAATATTTCAAGTGCTACGAAACCAAGTGTTACAGATATTTCACCAATTGACGGGAAATAAGAAGTTTCTGTGTATGGTGGATTGTAAGCAATAACGAAATTATTGAACCGATTGAGAACTACACCAAATATCACAAGCATCGATGCAATATATAATCCCGTAGTTGACTGCCGGACTGATGATGAAAGAAACATTCGGAGCGGGATAATAACCCCAAAGACCATTTCAATCGTGAACATTATGCTCGCAAGATTCAACTCAGTAAGATACACAAATGATTCTCTTATGAACATATCACCGATCTTAGCTGCAAGGTAAATTCCCAGAATAGGTCCGACAAATCTTGAAAGGCTGGTTAAAACATCTTTTTCAGGTTTAAGTCCAAATGATTTAGATGCAGAAAGTGATTCCATAATCACCATTGGGAAGCCGACAGAGAAAGCTGATAATAAAAACAAAAGAGGTAATACCGGAGTCTGCCAAAGTGGATGCATTTTCTCTCCGGCAATAATCATCAGAGTACCGAGCGATGATTGATGCAAACAGGATAACACTACACCCGCAATGATAAATACGAACATGAATTTATTTAATGTCCGATCCAACAATCTGAGCAAACTATCAATAATTTTATTGAACATTGCGAGAAATCCGGGAAGATTTACTCTTCCAATAAATCTTTCAGTGACAATTGGCAAAAATTCAATATAGAGCACACTCAAGTATACCATCACACAAATACCTACTTCAAATAAAGCAGAATTACCATTCCACATTATTAGCGGGTGCCAAACATAATACCACCTTCCGATATCGGTTACAACACCAAGAGCAACAAAAGTATAGCCGAGTAATGCAGTTAAAAGCGCAGGTCTAACAAGTACTTCATATTTATCACGATGCCAGATATGACCTAATGCAGC
>JALONF010000249.1 GCA_025455085.1 Ignavibacteriaceae bacterium | reverse complement strand
TTTTTAAGAACTCTTTTCCAGCACCCGACTTAAAATATTTTTCTCTCTTTCTCGCTTCTTCTCTCGTCGCTTGCTCTTCCGAATATATCAATTCAAATGGTCTATATGCTCTGGTAGTTCTTTCACGTCCACTGTTATGTCTTTGAATCCTCTCCTCTTGATTCGATGTCAATCCGACTTTATTGCATATACTTTATACATAAGCTAGCGTGCCTGCCTGTCGGCAGACAGGTATACCAATTTCACCATCCGGGCTTTGTAATTAAAAATGAACAATTAAAAATTAAAAATTTCTTTATATCAAATTTAAAGTTTTAATTTCGATTTTCCAGTTACCCAATTGTTCATTATTCATTGTTAATTCTTAATTGAATGATTACCATCCAGTTTCTCCTGTCCGCTCTTCTTTGATTATAACATTTTTATCCGTGTGGATTTCACATGTCATCGGAAGATGTTTTGAATTTATGATATCATAAACAATATCGGGACAATAATTATTTGCAAGCCTGGGATCACCAAGTTCCATAGTTTTTTTACAGAATGCTACTTCCTCAATTCCTTCTGTAATATTGAAATAGCCCACAGGAATTTTAATTTCCTTATACGATGCTTCCATAAACATTGCCCAAATTGGAAGTGCAGCTCTCGCACCCTGACCATACCAATCGGTGAATTTAACTCTATGATCATCGAAACCTACCCAGCAACCGGCTGCAAGTTCAGGTGTATAACCAACAAACCATGCATCTGAAAAGTTTTGCGTTGTTCCTGTTTTTCCGGCAGCAGGGTACTGATAATATCTTCTAACGCCCGCTCCCGTTCCATAAGAAACTACATCCATCATCATACTTTCCATGATTGAGGCAGTCTGTGGTGTTATCGCCTGAACATATTCAGGCACAAACTGGTCGACCAAAATTCCGTCTTTGTCTTCAACCTTTAATATAGAAATAGGCTCAATGTGAATCCCATTATTTACGAATGTTCCGAACGCAGAAGTCAGCTCAAGCGGAGAAACTTCAGAAGTTCCAAGCGCAATTGCTGGATATGGATCAATCGCAGATGTAATTCCCATTCTCTGTGCTAACTTAACAACCTGCTTTGGAGGAGCGATTTCACTTATTGTCATTCTTCCTGTAATTACATTCAGAGAATGAGCCAAGGCATATCTCATTGTTTCATAAGCAGAATACTCATTATCAGAATTCGAGGGACTCCAACCATTGTAATCAAATTTTTGGTTGAGAATGGTGTATGCAGGATAGTATCCATTTTCAATTGCCGTTGCATAAATAATAGGCTTAAATGAGGAACCCGGCTGTCTCTTTATGCCCGTTACATGATTTAATCCTCTACCAAATATCTGGTTAGTTCCTCCAACCATCGCTTTTATCTCTCCCGTGAACGGATCAATCACAACAAACCCAACTTCAATTCTTGTAGCAGCAAATTTAACTGAATCAATAAAAGCTTCATCCATCTTTAAGCGGTTATATATCTCTGCTTTTTTCTCCTGAGATTCTAAGCTTCTGTATTCACGGGATTTCTTTATAGCTTCGTCTATAAGGGTTGAAAGTAAATCTTTATTTTTACTCCAGTTCCAGTTTTTATCAAATAATTTTTGATATTCCAGTATATGCTTTGCAGCAACTTCATTAGCAATCTTCTGCATGCGGATATCTATTGAAGTATATATATTTAATCCATCGCGGTACATATCGTATCCATATTTATCAGCAAGCTCAGACAATTGAAGACGAACGTATTCCATAAAGTGAGGAGCAACTGATCTCATAACATTTGGTTTTTCTGATGCAAGCACAATGGGTTCTTGTTTTAACTTATCATATTCATCCTTGTCTAGAAAACCAGTAGATACCATATTATACATTACGAGGTTTCTTCTCTTTAATGCGTTATCATAATTATTTACCGGATCAAAATCTCTTGGTGACTTAAGTAAAGCAACAAACAATGCAGCTTCAGGAAGAGTGAGTTCGCTGGCGCTTTTACCAAAGTAAACCCGGCTTGCAGCTTCTATTCCATAGGCACTTCTTCCAAGGTAAGAAACGTTCAGGTATAGCTCTATTATTTCGTTCTTTGTAAAGTTTTTCTCAATCTGGATAGCTGTAATCCATTCCCTAATTTTCCTTACACCCTTATCAAGCTGTGATTCCCTCGTCACTTTAAGTTCATAAAGATTTCTGGCTAGCTGCTGAGTTAATGTGCTGGCTCCTTCTTTTAACGATAAAGAGAATAGATTTTTTACCATCGCCTTGAGAAACCTTGTTACGTCCACACCCCAATGGTTGTAAAATTTTCTGTCTTCAGTAGCTATTAAAGCCTTGACTAAATGATCAGGAAGTTTATTTAACTGAGTCTCTATCCGGTTCTCAATAAAGTACTGACCTAACAATTCGCCGTCAGAAGAAAATACTTTACTTGCAAGCTGCGGTTTAGGATTTTCCAATTCTTCCAAAGATGGCAAACCACTGTAAATGATAGCGATAAAAATTCCTAAAAGAATAAATGCCACTGCCCCGCCGATTAACAAGAATTTTCGCTTATTATTATTTCTTTTCTTTTTCATTCTTTTATTTCTATAAGACGGATCGTTAAAATATTTGTTGTAGTCAGTTTCGGTCATTTATCAATAAATATTAAAGGTCAATAATTTCAAATTTTTGGTTTTTAAATACTCCATAGCAAGGCTTATCAAGCCAAGATCCCAGATTGATATAATTCCCTTGTTTATAAGTTTGCCAGATACGTTTGTGTAAGTGACCGAACAAAATATAGTCAAATCCTTCATCAATTTTTTTCTTTGCTGCTTCATATAGTCCATCAACCTCGCCATAATCTTTTTTATCAGTGTAAGCACGACTCGACTTGCTTGTTCTACTTGCGATACCAATCCCAAGATCCGGATGAATTAAAGAATAAAGCCGCTGAAAAAATTTATTTCGCAATACCCACTTAAGAATATTATATCCGGTATCATTGCTCACTAAACCGTCACCGTGAGCTATAAAAAACTTTTTACGATTCAATTCGATTGATAATCCATCATGCTGCATAATTGCACCGAATTCTTTTTCAAAGAAATCACGGTGAAGAAAATCGTGATTACCAATGAAATAATGCAGCTTGATTTTCTTTTCGCTCAGGTCTTTTAAAGCTGCAAGAGTTCTGTAAAAACCTTTTTGATAAACTCTTTTATACTCAAACCAGTAATCGAAAAGATCTCCAACAATAAATAATTCATCGCAATTTGTTTCAGCAAATTTCAGAAAGCTGATAAGTTTTTTTTCCTTCGCGTCTTCCTGTGCGTTGTCCTGCAAACCTAAATGAATATCTGAAATAAATAGATAAACCTTATCCACCAAGTCCTATAAGTTTATTATGGAATATTCAAAAGTACTGATATGCTTCAGGAAAAAAAATTCACTCATTCATCTTTACTGTTGATTACAGCAAGCAGCCATTTATTCGGATCAAGGTCTATAAAATCCGGATATTGTTCGGTTGCAATTTCTATTATCGTATCTTTTGAAGCAATCTCGTAGCGATAGCTGCTTTCAGTTGAATCCTTAAAGCTAATTTTTATCTCAAGCGGGAAATGATAATCGTCATAATCTTCCTGAACTTGTTCAAGGTGAATTCTTACTAAAAAATCTTCACCTGATTTTATAGTTTCTGTTTTGTATTCAAGTTCAATCTGTCCTTTGCCATACACCCACTGCTCGAAAAATTTATCCAGATTTTTTCCTGAGACTTTTTCGCTGATATACTTGAAATCACTTATTGAAGCATTTGAATATTTGAAAGTCTCGTAATAAGTCTGAAGAATATTGAAGAACGATGAATCACTAACTTCCCAACGAAGCATATGAAGAACCCATGCACCTTTATCGTACATTGTTCTCGTAAACAAAAACGGTCCCGGCTCAGCCAATGAACCGGAAAAGTCACCGCTGTATTTACTCATCATAGTTGACTGAAGTGCTTGTGCACCCGATATAGCTTCATAATACAGCGCTTCTGAATATGTGGCGAAACCTTCATTCAGCCAGATATCTTTCCAGGATTTCGGTCCAACTGCATTTCCCCACCATT
>JALONF010000248.1 GCA_025455085.1 Ignavibacteriaceae bacterium | reverse complement strand
ATTATCTTTTTTATTTATTATAATCTGGGGATGTTCGGAGGATAATCCGACAGAGCAACAACCAAGCACGGCTGTTTCAAGTAAATTAAGCGATATACAGGCTAAAGTATTTACTCAAAGCTGCGCTCTTTCCGGTTGTCATGGTTCAACAAACACTCAAGCAGGACTTCTTCTGACTGAAGGGAATTCTTTTACAGAACTGGTAAATGTTCAAGGAGAAAATTTTCCTGCATTTAAAAGAGTTGTTCCAGATAGCAGCTCAAATAGTCTACTAATAAAAATTCTTAAGGGTGAAGTCTCACCAAGAATGCCATTAAGCCGAGCTCCTCTTTCAGCAGCAGTAATTGATTCAATTGCTAAGTGGATTGATAATGGAGCCTTAAATAATTAACTTGATGTTATTTTTAATCAATAATCAAATTTAATATGAAAAATATTTTAGTTCTTTTAATCATACTTTTAACAACACATTCTATTACACAAGTAAATGTTCAATGGGTACAAAACACGCGAGGTGTTTCAATTGCAGTCGATGGGCAGGATAATGTATATACGGTTGATTATGACTATAACCCGGCTGGTGATATCTATTTAACAAAGCGCGATGCTCAAGGTAATTTTATCTGGGAAGAAAAATTTGACCAGATGGACAATTCTAAGTGGGAAAAAGCCACATGGGTTGCAACTGATAATCTAGGAAACATTCTTGTTTCGGGAACATTGATGTCTGGTTACTCAAATCCGGTGGAAGCTGCAAGTATACTTATGAAATTTGATTCTGCAGGAAATTTAGTTTGGAGAAATGTTTATGAGTCCTCATTCGATGGTTCTTATACCAAAAAATGTCTTGTAGATCAGAACAATAATATCTATGTCCTGGGAATGGGATCAGGAACTTCCGGCTATGTAACAAAAGTTAAAAAATTCTCGCCAGATGGAACAACATTATGGACGTACTATGATGCTAATGGTATTGGGGCTCCTATAAACTTCAAATTCACTCCCGACGATGCTATTGTGATTACTGGCAGAGCTATCTTCGGAAGCATTAATGGCTATGCAAAAATCGATATGAACGGAAACCATATTTGGAGTTACCCGAGTGTTTCCAGTCTTACAATCGGCGATGCAGAAGGTGATGATTTTGGGAATACTTATCTCGTTCATGGTGAATATGTGACAAACGGAGGAACTGAATTAAAAAAGATTTCACCAACAGGTAGCCTTATCTGGTCAAACGTATTCAGTAATCTTGCTGGCTTCAGAGTAGAAGTTGGAAGTGATAACCAACCAGTAGTATGTGGATTTCCAAATGTCAATTCATTTGGTTCGTCTTTTATCAAAGTCGATTCCAATGGAAGTTTGGTCTGGTCAAACCTTGATGCTGATAGCACGTTTGCATTAATGCTTCATGCAAAATTAATTATGGACCAGAATAACAATATTTATCTTGCCGCAGGTACGTTAACCGAGATGGCAGTTTGTAAAGTAAACAATGATGGTACTTCAGCGTGGACGGTAACAATGCCGGGCAGTTATGCAAATGATATTGTACTGGGCAATGATAACAATGTCTATGTAGTTGGTGGAAACACGGCGAAAATAAATCAGGGAGCAGTTACATCTTTAAATGATGATGAAGCAACTCCAGATGTTTTTATACTTGAACAGAATTATCCTAATCCTTTTAACCCGGCAACAACAATTTCATTTTCTATTCCTTCTTCTGCATTTACTTCACTGAAAATTTATGATGTTCTTGGAAATGAAGTAGGATCTCTACTAAATGATAACTTGATCGCAGGTTACCATGTCGTTGATTTTAAAGCTGAAGGCTTACGTAGCGGAGTTTATTTTTACAAGCTCGAAAGTGGAAATTATGTTGAAACGAAGAAGATGATTTTATTAAAATAATAATCTACTCTCCAATGTTTAATTAACAATTATTATCAGGAGCTATTATGAGAACTGCTTTATTCATATTTGTCTGTTTTTTATTTTCTATGTCTGATGTAATTCCTCAGAACCCGCCTACATATTCCTGGCGATATTACAATACCGGCAACACTGGCATTCAAGGCGATTACGTGGAAGGTATCTGGATTGATCATGATGGCGATCCATACATTGCTGGATACACTCCTGGCTGGGAAGAAGGAGGTTTTGCAAAATATATTCAAGCTGAAAACAGATGGATAAATTATTCCAATGTTGATTACCCGGTAATCGGAAGCATCAACGATGTTGGTTCATCGCGCATAAGTGATATTGAAGAAGATGCTAACGGATTATTATGGATGGCTACCTGGCGAGGTTTGTTAAAGTTTAATCCTGCAATCGGAGGCAATTCATTGGAATTTTGGGGTGCGAACAACTCAATTCATCCCGGCGGCAGAAGCAGAGATCTTGCAATTGCACCTGATGGATCTATATGGATTGCTGTAATTTCTGTTACCTGGGGTGAAGGAGGACTTGTAAATTATAATCCAAACACTAATGTTTGGCGTTACTGGGGTTATGGAATTACAGCTAATAACTGGCCACCGCTTATTCCATTTTTAATTAATGTCTCCATCCAGGAAAAATCCAATGGTGGTTATCTGGTATGGGCTAGTTACGAATCCATAGTTGTTGTTTTTGACAGTGACACACAATTGTTTACTGAGATGCCACACAACGGTAACTCGGGTGATATTCTAAAATTGCCCGGTAATGATTGTGTTGATGACTTACAAAATTTATGGGCAATAAGAATTGCTTCACCCGGAATTTATTCACTCGATTATAAAACTCAATCCGGAAACTGGATTACCCCAGTGCAGCCTCCTGTATCCTCAATTCTCAATGATATCTGGACATTCAAAGCATTTGGAAACAATAACGCTTTGTTAGTTGATGGAAACAGTGTTGTCTGGAAATTCAACGGCGCTTCTTGGCAAAACCTTGGTGCCTGGAAAGATGGAGCTTTTTCTTATGGTATTGATATAGATGAAAATGGAAATATCTGGGCAACTGGAGTCGGCGGCGCAGCAAAACGAAATCCGCAAACTGGTACCTGGCAGAGATACCGAATTACAAATTCATCACAGATTGATTACTGGGTTAACGATATTTCAATTGATGATCAGGAAAATGTCTGGATGACAGGAAATGCCGGCCCCGGTTACGGCGGGTTTCAAAAGTTTGATGGAACCAGATGGATTGGTTTCAATCAATACACTTATGGCCTTGGTTACCCATTTCCATTTCCCACTGACAATACTGAAGTCATTTACTATCGTCCATCGAATGGCACCGTTGTTATTAATCCAATGTTCGGTTATTTATATGAATGGAATGGAAGTAATTATACCTCATTAAATTATCCCAATGATCGTTCTGAAGGCGTTGTTGAGGATTCACAAAACAGGTTGTGGAGTCTTGGCGAATATTATAATCTTAAATATTACTCAAATAATACCTGGACTTCTGTTCCATTCGATGGATGGGGTTACAGGATTTGTAAAGATCCATCAAGACCGGGAACAATCTGGGCAAGTTCTGGATTTCAGGTTTTACGAACAGATGGATCGTACAACTTTACCAGATACAATACTGATTTCCCAGAACTGGATCCTCAAAGCGATTTACTTACAACAGTTGCTGCAGATTTAAATGGAACAGCATGGTTTGGAAGTAACAAAGGTCTTTTCAAAATTAATGCCGCATCTGGCATTTATCAGTTTTTTTCACCATCGAATTCATTAATCCCGGGAGAGAATATTTCTCCAATGGTTGTTTCACCTGATGGAAAACTTTGGTTCTCAAATGCTGGTTCGATGGAACAAACTTTGGGATTTTTCCTCAACAGCAAACCGGTGGACTTCCTCACGCACAGATTTATGATATCGAAGTTAAGAACATTCAAAATGGATATGAGCTGTGGATAAGCTGTGCTAGTAGAGGAATTGCTGTATTAAAAGTAGAAACTTCTGTTACAAACCAGGAAGACATAAAAAATACTCCGACTGATTTTGTTTTGAATCAGAATTATCCTAATCCATTTAATCCAGCAACAACAATTTCATTTTCACTTCCTTCATCAACATTTACTTCGCTGAAAGTATATGACATTCTTGGTAATGAAGTT
>JALONF010000247.1 GCA_025455085.1 Ignavibacteriaceae bacterium | reverse complement strand
AGAACTCAGAAAAAATTTTCTCTAAATAAATTTTAGGAGTATTGATAATCGAGTAATAAGAGACGAGCCCATCAAAAGAGTTATCATCAAATGGCAAACTGCTGATATCCGCACATTGAAACCTCATATCCGGATTATTAAGCCGTGCAAGCTCAATACATTTTTCTGATATGTCCACACCAACAACATTTATTCCCTTCTCAAACAAATACCTTCCGATATGTGCGGATGGTCCGCAGCCAGCATCACAAATAAAAGAGTCTTTGCTGAATCTGGCAGCGAATGAATCAAGAAGTTTCCGGTCGTATTCTTTTTCATTCATCTCTTTGTGGAAAAGGTCGTGATATTTTTGAGCAGCGAGGTTGTAGGCTTGACGAGTAATCGAGTTTATGTGTTCAAGGTTGTCCATGCTCTTGGAATTTTTATTATCCTACTTTTTTGTCAAGTCCATTTCAAGAAGTGAATAAATTATGCTGTCAAGAAACTTTCCATCGAATAAATAATTCTCCCTGAAATAAGCTTCTTTTTTAAAGCCAATCTTTTCCAATACTTTTTTAGATTTTTCATTCTCCGGATTTACGTTTGCCTCGATGCTGTGGAGTTTCATGTTATCAAAACCAAACCTTACCATTCTGTTTATTGTTTCATACATATATCCTTTTCCCCAGTATTCGGGTTTGAGTGCATATCCGATTTCGGCACGGCAGTGTTCGGGAATTATCCTAAAGAACCCGAAGTAACCAACAAAACCATTAGAGTGTTTTTCAATAATTGCCCAATTGATACCTGTTTCTTTCTTATAACTTTCCCCAATAGACTCAATCAGTTTTTCCGAATCGCTTATAGAATGATGTCGCGGCACATCCATAAATCTCATAACTTTATCGTTTGACCTGATGAGAAAAATATCTTTTGCATCACTAATTAATATTTTACGGAAGATAAGTCTTTCGCTCTCAAATTCAGGGAATGACTTAAAAATGTTTTTATTTATTTCTGTAATCATTTGTTATAAAGCTTTTCTCTGTTACTAATCAGCAAAAAAGTAAACGTAGTTAAACCAGCTATCAGTAATCCTATATCTTCATATATAGTTAAAGTGAGTGCGGCAGTAAAACCGACAACGCTCCATAGCAATGGAATAATTAATATATATACGGGAATTTTTTTGTTTGAAAATAGCAATATTCCAAATGTGAAGATTGTTGTTGGGCAAGGCAGGCCGAAAGTTGGTGAATATGGATAAGCGTGACCCAAATTGTACCCGAGCACAGGATAAATAATCAAAGCATAAAGTATAATTAGAATACCTGCATTGTTGTAGTTAGTCTTTCTATAATCAAAGGAAAGTTCTCCTTTAAATACACCCCAAATAAAAAATAAAATTCCCTGTATTATAAAAAGAGCGCCAAAAATATAAGCGGCTTTATTAATTGCAGAGAAGAAAATCAGGTGATATACAATTCCCATCCATAGCCAGAAAAAAGAAAGCACAACACTAATGATTTTATTCGTGTTTTTATTTTCAGTAAAAAGAATATAAATGCATATAAATGCAATGAAGTAAAAAACAATTTGAAGGGGAAAAATCGATTGATTGTAGGTGTTAAAAACATTTAAGAAATCAGCGAGCGAAAATGGAATCTGCAATTTAATTCTCCATCATATATTTTAGTCGGGTAACATTATAAGAGGACTAACTTTTATAGTAATCCTTCTTACTACAAAACAAACTAACTTTAAAACGAAAAACGATCAATTAATCCGAAGCCGGTTATTGCTACTCAACCTCCATCAGCTTCGGCAAATCATTTAACAAATGAATTCGGTAATCAGGGTGATCATTACTGAGACTATTAAACTCACTGCTTACACCAATAAAATAAACACCTGCAGCTTTTGCCATTTCGTAATCCGCGGAAGAATCACCAATGTAAATTGCTTCATCTGGTTGCTTGCCCACATTTCGTAAAGCTATTTCCAAACCTTCAGGAGAGGGTTTTGGTGATTGAATGTCGTCCCCCGTTACAATTGTTTTAAAAAATGGATTAATGCCGGTTGCTATCATATCTCTTTCGACTCTGGATTTTGAACCTGACGTAACCAGACCAAGTGTAAAATATTTGTCAAGCTTTAAAAGTATTTCTTTAACTCCGGGAAAAAGTCGGGCACTTATTTTCTCGGCTTCCTTAAGCCAGAAAGAGTCCGCTGCTTTCCAATCCTCTTTCCTTAATCCAAACGCCTCGTAGGTCTCATACCAGTTTGGCGAGTAGGTTTTTAGAAATTCTTTTTCCGATAATTTAATACCAAACTGTGCGAAGGTCTCTTTAAAAATTTCCAGATGAACTGAGAAAGAATCGAGCAGTGTGCCATCAAGATCGAAAAGTAAAGTGTTTATTTTATGAAATGGTATTTCGGTCATATTAAATTTGTAGAATTCTCACCAATCTAAATGAACAACCTTTTAAACCCGGGATAAGGTATGAGAGGAATAAGTTCAAATTCAATCAGCTTATTCTTTACGAACGGGAGCCGGCTTAATGCTTTTTGTGCAGCCTGTTTGGTTTTTACTTCAAGAACAAGCACGGCTAATTTTTTTTCTTTTCTGAAATAAAACTCCCGCACAATTCCTTCGAGATATAATTGCCATAAAGCTTTTGCCTCAGCTTTGGCATATTTTCGGAATGCAAGAGTTTTAGCGCTGATCATCTCCTTTTCTAAAGCTATGATTTTCATAAGAATCCCTTTACGGTTTTACTCTTTAAATCTCAGCGATACTTTTTAACCCGAATATTTTCACTTTCTTTTCTTTACCCTTCAATTGAAGTTCACCAACAAATTCAGATCGAAGGTATTCAGGCACTTCAACATTTTGCAGCATATACTCGCTTATTAAAAACTTCTGATTATACTTGTTGCATTCTTCCTGTATCCTTGCTGCTGTGTTGAGTACGTCGCCATGATAAACAATCTCTTTTTTAATAGTTCCAATCCAGGTTACAGAAACCTGCCCTGCGTGCAATGCCGCCTTGAACTCAGGATGAATACCATATTTTTTCATATACTTCTCCCTATTCCAATCAAGTGAGGTGAGGATATCAAAAAAGCAATTAATACAGCGGGCATCTTTAATTCCGCTTTTGAAATTCCAGGTCAGAATTATTTCGTCGCCAATATATTGATAGATTTCAGCCTTTGACATGAGTATGGCGCCGGTCATATCGTGGAAGTAGTCAATAAGGAACGAGCTGTATTTTGTATTGCCAAGCTTTTCTGCTGTTGCCGTTGATGATTTCAAATCAATGAAAAGAAAAATTTTATTCACTTCTTCAGGGAGATGATACCTTCCCGTAACATATTTTAATAAGTCTCCCGGTCTGTGCAGCCTTCTTATTTGAAGAAATGCAATTGAAACAACAGAAACGATGGCAATGATGGTAAGATCGCGGGGAAAATTTTCTCGATAAACCGCAGCATAAATGGACTCACCGATTGATAAATCCTTTGTTATAAAATTGCTTGCAGAATTGATTAGCAGTTCGTGAAATGCAATAACTGAAGAATAAACTATTGTTCGGAACAAAAGAAGAAAGAAATAAGATTTACGTCTGAATCTTTCTAAAAACAAAAACTCTTCACAAAGTCCAATTGTAGTTCCAACCAGAAAGCCGATAAACAAACCTCTAAAGGTCGGTCCGGCAACATCAATCTTATCAATGTAATGAAGAAGGAAACCGATCACCGTACCGGCGATAGTCCCCATAATAGTATAAATTAAGACGTGCTGTAGTTTATAGTTTCTTGTTAAGAACATTTTCAATTAATTATGCAGATGATTGAAGACTACGCCTAATAAACAGATAACTGTTCGGGAAACTTAGTTAAAAATATATATTAGTTGCATAGATTATTGATGAGCGGATTGTGTTTTTGATAAAAGAGCTTTACTTTATCAT
>JALONF010000246.1 GCA_025455085.1 Ignavibacteriaceae bacterium | reverse complement strand
TGACCGGCAGGCAGGCATAGATCCATACATTCACACATCGATCGCTCAAACAATGCGTAAAGCTTTCATCAACGGAAAAATTTATACTGTAAACGAAAAACAGTCGTACGCAGAAGCTGTTATCATCGAAGGCAACAAAATCAAATTCGTTGGCTCAACCAGTGAAGCGAGAAAATTTATCGATACAAATACAGAAGTGATTGATCTTGAAGGAAAATTATTGCTGCCGGGATTTAACGACAGTCATCTTCATTTCACCAGCGGCGGGCAATATCTTCTCGGGATAAATCTTCGTCCGGCACTCAGTAAAGAAGAGTTTGTTGAAATAATTGAGACTTACATTTTAAGAAGAAACCTGCCGGCTGAAGCCTGGATTACCGGTGGTCGCTGGGACCACGAGCTCTGGCCTGATAAAACTCTACCAATAAAAGAATTAATTGATGACATAACACGAAACACTCCCGTTTTTGTGAGCAGGATTGACGGACACGTTGGTCTTGCAAATTCAAAAGCTCTTGAGCTTGCAGGAATTACAAAAAATACTCCCGATCCCGCAGGTGGATTGATTGAAAGAGACGAAGACGGTAATCCAACAGGAATTTTAAAAGACAATGCAATGGATCTTGTGTTCAAAGTAATCCCTCCACCTTCACTTGAAGAAAATATTGAAGCCGCTTTACGCGCACTTGAAGAAGCGCGAAAACTTGGAATCACAAGCGTGCAGGATTTAACCCAGCCCGATGAGTTTGAAGCTTACAATCAAATTTTGAACAATGGTGAATTAACTTGCCGGATTTATTCCATCTGGCCGATTGATAAGTACGAAGACATCGTCCGTGCAGGAGTTACTGTCGGCAACGAAGAAGGTTTTTTAAAACGCGGTGGATTGAAAGCGTATGCTGATGGTTCACTCGGTGCAAGCACTGCGTGGTTCTTTGAACCGTACGTGCAAGATCCAACCACATCAGGCCTGGCAATTGACATCGTTACTAACGGTAATCTTGAAAAGTGGGCAACAGATGCTGACAGGAATCGTCTGCAGATTTGCACTCACGCAATCGGCGACAGAGCAAATGCATTTATGCTCGATCTTTACGAAAAGATAAAATCAGTTAATTCTCCCTGGGAAAGAAGATTCAGGATTGAGCACGCTCAGCATCTCCGTAAAGAGGACATAAAACGTTTTGCAGAGATAGAGGTGATTGCATCAGTTCAGCCGTACCATTGCATTGATGACGGCGTTTGGGCAGAAAAAAGAATCGGTCCTGAAAGAATAAAGACTACTCATCCGTACAATTCATTATTAAAAAACAATGCTGTTGTTGCATTCGGAACAGATTGGCCTGTCGCGCCTCTCAATCCGCTTTATGGAATTTATGCAGCCGTAACTCGTCAAACTGTTGATGGACAGAATCCAAATGGATGGATACCGGAAGAAAAAATTTCAGTTGAAGATGCAATCAAGTGTTACACATTAAATTCAGCTTATGCATCGTATGAAGAAAAAATAAAAGGAAGCATTGAAACCGGCAAGTTCGCTGATTTCGTTGTGTTGAGTGAGGATATTCTTACTATCGATCCGGTAAAAATAAAAGATGTTGAGGTTGAGATGACTGTGTTTGGCGGTGAAATCATATATGAGAATAAATGAATGATTGCAGCGGATTAATATATTGAGCATCTACTACGATTTATTATTGGCAATAAAAGTTCCATTAGATCAGACTGATCTGCGCCTGCCTGCCCGCTATTGACGTGGTTCATCAGCATTCCATTTCCTACCTTGTAAATGTTACACTGACAATGGTCGGGCTAAGGACTATTGTACTAATTCTATAGCTAAAAAAATTTTGTTTTTATCAAATTTTGTTAAATATTAACTCCAGCTCAATTTATTCCATTGGCATTTAACTTGAAATAAATCAGCATTTATCAACAATCAAAATAGGAGGCTCAATGAAACTACGTTCTGGTATATTACAACTTATACCAATTTTACTTTTCTTTTTCTGTATAACTGCAAGCGCACAGTCAATTTATTTCTGTGAAGGAGTAGATGAAGAAGGATACCCTATAAGCGAATCATCATCTTTCACAATATCTTCATCCGGAGGATATTTGTACGTTCTGGTGAGGCTGCCATACGAAGTAGATTGTAAGTCTGTCAGATTTGAGATTTACAGAAACGGTGAGTACGATAATACTGTATATGTCGATACAGAATACGATTGGGTTTGGTTCTGGAAGCAAATTACTTTTTATAAAAGAGGCACATATACATTTTACATATATGATTGCAACGACTATGAACTTGTAAACGGTAAGGTTAAAATAAACTACGATTAAATTTTTCTGAACAATTTCAACGGGTAGCTCAAACAGGGTTACCCATTTATTTTATCTAAGTCAGAACAATAGCAATCCACTCATCCTTTGTATCAATAAACTTGGTTTTAAATCCTATTGAATGATATTTTTCTTCAATCGCATCCTTATCTGTTTCCAGCAATCCTGATAAAATTACAATCCCACCAGACTTCAGCTTCGACTTAATCTTCTCAGCTATTTCGATCAGAACATTTTTTTGAATATTGGCAAGAATCAAATCAAAATCTTTTTCGCTCACATCATCAATTTCACCTGTGATAACTTCAACTGAATTACTTACTCCATTCAGATGACAATTTTCTCTGCAATTATCAAGACAGATCTCATCAAAATCTACTGCGAAAGCTTTCAAAGCACCAAGCTTTATTGAAGCGATGGCGAGTATTCCCGTTCCCGATCCAACATCAAGCAATTTAATTCCGGGTTTGACATAATTTTCCAAAAGTCTGAGAATCAATTTTGTAGTTTGGTGTTCACCAGTACCAAATGACATCTTCGGATCGATCGTTAAAACAATTTCATTTGGATTCGCAGAATAATCTTTAAAGGTCGGCTTGATGATGATCTTATCCGAAACTCTGATCACTTCCCTGCTCTTTTCCCATATCTCATTCCAGTTTGTATCTTCAAGAATTTCTTTCTCGATTAGAAATGATTCAATCAACTTTTCATTTTTTAATTTCATCAGAGTAAAGTTAAATTGCCCCTCATTAGCTGAGGAATTATCAGAGGTAAAAACTGTTATGTGATCATCATCTTCGAGCAAGCCGGTAATTTCAAATTCCCACATTAATCCAGATATCAATTCAGGATCAAATGGTTGAGTATAAATCTTATATGCAAAAAAGTTTTTCATTCATCTCTACTTTTGTCTTCAGATTCCCGCTTCACTCCGTTCGCGGGAATGACAACCGCAATGTCATTCCGACCCTGCCTGACCGGCAGGCAGGTTGTCCGGAATCTGTCCATCATTCAAACTCAGCAAGCAATTCACAAATTTTATTCTGAAAACTTCTTGCTTTGGATGATTCATCAACATAATTCTGAATAAGTATTGAGAATGCGAGCAGATGACCATCCTTTGCAGTAACATATCCGGAAAGATTACTTACTCCGTTCAGTGTCCCGGTTTTTGCGTAAACGTTATTTTGTGCGGAAGTATTTTTCATTCGATTCTTTAATGTGCCATCAACTCCGGCAATGGATAAAGAATTATAAAATATTTCAAATAAATTTGTCTGACTGTAATACATATACTTAAGCGTTCCAAGAAGTAGTTCAGCAGTTATCAGATTGTAATGCGATACACCAGACCCATCCGCAATTGAATAATCATTCGAGTTTAAGCCAAGAGAATCAATTAATCTTCTAATTGTTGCAAGTCCATCTTCGGCCTCGGCTGGTGCCCCCGAATCCTTGATCTGAATAAACTGGTAATGTAAACTGAATTTTCATCCAATCGTTTAACATCAATTGCTTTATCAATGTAAATAAGCTCTCTTTCAAGATGTTCTTCGAACAATGTAAGAAAATATCTTTCGGGATGCAGAACATTTACTTCCGAATAATTTACCTCAGCATTATTTACTTTACCACTTACAAGAATTGTATTTCTTTTATTCACCCAATCGCGTGTAATTAAGACTTCATTCGGACCAGCTGAGCCAACTGTAACAGACTTGTTTTCAACTTCAACATATTTTGTATCAGGAATAAGTTTTACGATTGCAGTTTTGTCAGCCTCACCGCTTTCAATATAAACTTCAATTGAGTTGCCATTTATGTTCAATGCACTGAGATAAGGCGCACTTGGTTCAGGATCATCATCCCACATCCATCCTCTTCCCCAATACATCGAATCTTTCTTCGATATATCTCCACACACTCCCCCTGTAACAATTTTGATTCCCAGCGATTTAATTACTTTAACTAATGAATCCAAATCTTCTGAAGTGAAAAGTGGATCAAAGCCGCCAACAACATAAACATCACCGAATAAAGTATCGCTTTCAATTACACCGGTATGATACAGATCTGTCCGGAAAGCATAGTATTCGCCAAGATTAAGAAGTGCAGCTGCTGAGGTAAGCAATTTCATATTTGATGCAGGGCGAAGTAATAGCTTATTATTTTTTTGA
>JALONF010000245.1 GCA_025455085.1 Ignavibacteriaceae bacterium | reverse complement strand
GCTTTTGGATTTCCTATGAGCGGTGACCCGGTTACTGCTTACGATAGTCTTGGTAACTTGTATTATGAAAACATGTATAATTCAGGAGGAAACATAGTCGGTTGTAAAGTAATTAAATCCACTGATAATGGCGCAACATGGACGGCAGCAGTAACAGCAATTTCTGGAAATGATAAGAACTGGATCGCTGCAGATCAGACCGCAGGGCCGTATGCAAATTACGTTTATAGTACTATGACTAATGGAAGTTCAGGAAACTTTTCCCGCAGCACGGATTTTGGAACTACATGGCAAAATACATTCGTTGCTACTCCTCATAACTTACCAGGAATGATGGTAGCCGTTGGACCGAATACTCTAAGTGGAAATGTTTCCGGTGGAGCAGTTTATGTTGTTACGAATTCTGGGAATTCTTTCTCACCGGTTTATACTTTCTTTGTTTCGACAAATGGTGGTCAAACCTTTCAGCAGAAATCTTCACAGATATTTGCAAACTATGTAGGAGAAAACATTGGTGGAAGGCATTCTGTTCAGAATATGAGAACAAGACCTTATCCTTTTATTACTGCTGATAATAGTTACGGACCTTATAGAGGAAGACTTTATTTAGTTTATGCTTCCAACACTCCAGTTGGAAATGGAAATAAACCAGATATATTCTGTCGATATTCAACCGATCAGGGCGCAACGTGGTCATCTGCTGTTGTTATAAATGATGATCCTAATACCACAACACATCATCAATGGATGCCAGCAATATGGTGCGATAAAGAAACCGGCAGGTTATATGCAAAGTGGTTCGATACACGAAATGTTCCTACGAGCGATAGTGCAGAAGTTTACGCTTCCTATTCCGATAACGGAGGAATAACATGGGTAGAAAATCAGAATCTTTCAACATCTAAATTTAAAATCGATTGTTCAACTTGCGGCGGCGGCGGAACACCTCGTTACCAGGGTGACTACGATGCAATTATATCTAATAGTATTACTTCTTTGTCAGTCTGGTCTGATTTCAGGTTTGGCAGCTTCGGCAGCTTTGTTGCCTATTTCCCTGATTATGCGATGACCATATCACAGGTGGGTGATACAATTAAGCCAAATGAATCAACAGATGTTATCGTAAGCGTACCTGCAGTTAAGCTGTATGATAAATCAGTCAAGTTTACTGTTGAATCAGTCCCTCCAGCAAATTTCATTTATCAATTTCCTCAGGGTGACTCTCTAACTTCTTATCCCGATTCAATTTCAATAACGATAAATGCAAACAATGTCCCGGATAATAATTATACGATGAGGGTTTTCGGCAGGGGACCGAATGGCACTCCTGTTCATGAAAGGAGTTTTCAACTGCTGGTGACTAATCCGGTGACTTATGTTTTGCAGCCGAATGGAGGAGAAGTTTTATATGTCGGAACTTCATATCCTATCCAATGGGAAAAAATCTTTGTTGATCTGGTTAAGATTGAATATTCCACTGATGGAGGAACAAGCTGGAATTTGATTGCGGATGGAGTTGATGGAAATTACATTTCAGGTGAAGAGAAGGATTCACCGCTCCTATTCAATCAATATGATTGGGTTGTACCTAATGCAGTATCGTCAAATTGTCTTGTACGAATTTCGGATTCTTCTGATCCATTGGTATTTGATATCAGTGAGAATGCATTTAGCATTGAAATCGGACCGCAGCCCGGATGGCTTATTCAAACAGCACCAGTTACTTCGACTATATTGTGTGTTGATGTAATTGATACTCTTGCTGCATGGGCAGGTACAGTCGATGGTAAATCATTAAGAACAACAAACGGAGGTCAGACCTGGGTTGCCACAAACGGATTACCCGGTGGTGAGGTTACAAGTATAAGTTCAGTTGAAAATAACAGAGCTTTTGCAATCTCCAATTCCTCCACTTCAACAAGAATTAGAAGAACAGTTTCCTCAGGTGTTAGTTGGAGTACTGTCTATGAAAATACAGATCCTGAAGCCAGACTTAACGCAATTACTATGTTAGATCCATCGAATGGTTATGCGATTGGCAATCCTATTAGCGGACAGTGGCTGATTTTAAAGACCACTGATGCTGGTACTACTTGGAATAATATTTCTACATTACCGCAGAACGGAACGGAAAAAGGTCTAAGCAATTCGATGAAATGGGTTGACTTGCAAAATGGCTGGTTTGGAACTGATGCATCCAGAATCTACAGGACAACTAATGGTGGACTTACCTGGACATCAAGCTCAGCAAATTTCCAAAATATTAATGCGGTTACTTTCTCCGATATTTCAAGTGGTGTTTCCGCAGGTGAAGATATAAATTACACTTCTGACGGTGGTGCAAACTGGTTTACCAAACCGGGTCAAATTACAGGTGAAATTGTAAGTGCTGCTTCAGCAAAACAAATTCCAGGAAAGTTTTTATTTGTGACTGGAAATGAGGTTTATAAAACTGATGATTCCGGTGATGCTTATACTTTAAGTTATTCGCAAGCAGACACTCTCAAATTCATTGATGTTGATGCAATTAAAATAGGAGAGAATTACTGGATTACCGGATATGCTGTCGGTGATAGCGGAACAATTGCAAAGTACAAAGAACTTTACCTAGTAACGGAAACTGAATCTGTTCAAAATATTATCCCCGAAACTTTCTCTTTGAAACAGAACTATCCAAATCCGTTTAATCCTAATACGACGATTGAGTTTTCACTTCCAGTTGCTTCTGATGTTGAGTTGGCAGTATTCAATGTTCTCGGTCAACAGGTGGCAACATTAATCCAGGGACAGCGGTCTGCTGGTAATCATTCGGTAACATGGAATGCTTTTGATTCTCAAGGAGTAAAAGTCAGCAGCGGGATTTACTTCTACGTGCTGAAAGCAAAGGGAGTTGACAGTGAAGAAAATCTGCAGATAAAAAAGATGGTACTGCTCAAGTAGTTATAAGAAAGAATCTAGAACTCAGTAGGGGCAAACCCGAAATAAAAAAAATTTCTTATCACTCAAACCCCTGTCAATATCGGTTGGCAGGGGTTTTTATTTGTTATCTTCAAGAATTTTCGCAAACACTTCCGGCAGTTGGTTAAAACTATTCTTCTGATTTCTTGCCTCAATGTGAACAGCAAAATCAACCTTGTCTTTTGCTGCAAGGAATTTGTTCACTCCTTCTTCAATCGCATCAGGTGAGTTTGGTGCAACAACGAATCCCGTTCTACCTTCGTCAACAAATTCTGCAAGCCCGCCAACATCAGTTACAATGACCGGTTTATAAAATCCGTAAGCAACGTTTAGTATTCCGCTTTGAGTTGCGCTGCGGTAGGGAAGTATTACGACATCAGCAGCCTGATAATACTTGCCAACATCTTCATTCGGCACAAACTGGTTAATTACTTTTACACTGTCTTCAATTTTTAATTTCTTGATCAACTCAAAATACTCTGAAGGATTATCATAAAACTCACCGACAATAAGAAGCTTTGCTTTAGAATTCGTTGAAAGGATTTTTGGAAATGCTTCAATAAGTATATCCAGACCTTTGTATTTTCTTACATAGCCAAAAAATAAGAGAACAAGTGAATCTTCTGCAAAACCAAATTCCTGCTTTAGCTTTTTAACGTCTATGGATTCAGCTTGTTTGTAGCAATCATATACAGGCAGTTCGGATCGGAAAACTTTTTTTTCTTTGGAAAATTGCTGGACTTCCTTTTCAACGATTCCTGAAAGTGCTAAAAACTTTGAGGCAAACTTCAACCCCAGTTTTGTTAGGAACTTGTCAATTGCATTTGTTTCGTGAGAAACTACGTTCTCGGTTATGAAAAGTATTTTATTATCATACTTTTTACGGATTAAAAATGAAATCGTCCCGTGGCAGAAACCAAAAAAAGGATGCCACCAATCAAAAACAACAAGATCAGCATTTTCTTTTTCTAACAAGCTAGCAACTTTAAACCAGTTGAATGGATTAATTGAATTAACAACTCGT
>JALONF010000244.1 GCA_025455085.1 Ignavibacteriaceae bacterium | reverse complement strand
ATGGGAAGCTTGCTGAAGCTTATCTTTTAAAGGTAGTACTTGAGAGTGAGAATAAATTTTTAACTGCCTGCTCAAAAGCTCAGCAGATTATTCCTTTTGCACAACATCCTTTTGAAGTAGTAATGCCGAGATTAGAAGCGATCAGAATATTTGATGTGCTTAATAATGTGATTGCTTCAATTGGCTCAATTATTCCGGATGAAAAGAAAATATTATCCGATGATATTGATAGAATAAATGAAATTAGTCTTCTTAGTCTTAGGAAACTACGAGATGAAATATTCAAAAAGATCAGCGAACTGGTTGGAAGTATAGAGAAGAAAGAATTTCTTAGACATCTGTTCAGGCAAATAAATCGTGTTGATTTGTTACTGGGAACTTCTCCAGAAGACTTGGAAAAAATCAAAAAGCATCAGAAAAAATTTGAGCTGGAAGATAAGATGTTATGCGAAAAGCTTGCGGATAAATTTGCTCTGAAGCCTCAACAGGGTGCTCTGGAGTTAGTTCCTCTGATCGGTTGGAAAGCTGCAAACCTTGCTGAACTGGATATGGTTGGAGGGGAAGGATTAATTCCATCATGGTTTGTTGTAACTGATAAGGCATTTCAGACTGTGCTGCAATCACGAATTAAAGAAAACTTCAGCGCTGCTGGTGAGACTTTTAACAAAGAAACTTTAGTAACTGAGGTTATCGATAAAACTTTAATAAGAGCGGATCTTAGTAACAGAGATAAATCTTCAATCATTAAAAATCTATGGGAAACGATTTCACTACCAGATGAAATTAAGAACGAGGTAATTGAAGCATATCACGAAATTGAAAAAGAATTTTTGGCCTCCAAATCAGAAAAAGAAAAAGATGCGAAACTTTATGTTGCAATCCGTTCATCTTCCTGCGAAGAGGATGCTGAAATTGCTGCCAGGGCAGGTGAGTTTGAAACTTACCTCTTCATAAATGGTGAAGAACTTTTAATTCAATATTTGAAGCGTACCTGGAGCGGTTTGTGGACCGAGAGAGCAATTCATAATCGCAATGTTTTTGGAAGCACTTCAATAGGAACAAAAGGCGGCGTAATAGTTCAACGAATTGTCTGGTCTCGTATTTCCGGTGTGCTTCAAACTATAAACGTTCCTAAAAAAGATTTAAAAGAAATTGTTATCAATGCAGGCCTCGGTCTTGGTGAAGGAGTTGTTTCAGGTGCAGTTGCAGCAGATCAGATTATTGTTGTGAAAGAAGGCAATCTTGAAAGAGGTCCGTTGAAATTCAACTACATAACTGCCGATAAAAACGAGCAGGTTGTTTTTAATAAAAATGCAGGTTACGGTACTGTTCTAAGTTCAACACTTTATCACCAGCGATTTCGTCCGGCATTAGAATATGTTGAGCTGTGCGAATTAGTTTCTGTTGCTTCAAAACTTGAATCAGCTTATGGCTATCCGATTGATATTGAATTTGGAATTGAAGGAACCAAATTATGGCTGCTTCAGGTGAGACCGGTTGCTACTTTTCTGCCTGCATTAAATGAGACTTTGAAAAAATATCCACTTGTAAAAAATTCAGAATCACAGAGGAGAAACTGAAATGATAAAACGTGAAGATTCATTAAAGTATCATTCATCGGGACGTAAAGGTAAGATTGAAATTCATCCGACAAAACCCTGTCTTACTCCAAGAGAAATGCGGCTCTGCTATCTGCCCGGTGCGCTGCCCGGTGCGTCATTTCCATCATCAGAAATTATGGAAGATAAGACGAACGTATTCAATTATACCTCAAAAGGAAATCTGGTTGGAGTTTTTACAAATGGTTCGTCAGTTCCCGGTCTAGGGGATATTGGTCCCCTGGCTGCAAAACCAATGCAGGAAGGTATTGCGAGCATCTTTAAGCGATTAGCTGATATTGATGTTTTTGATCTTGAACTGGATACAAGCGATCCTGGAAAATTTATTGAAACAGTAAAAGTACTCGAACCAACGTTCGGTGGGATCAATCTAAAAGATATAAAAGCTCCGGAAGGACTAAAGATATATGAAGAATTATGTGAAAGCTTGAACATTCCTGTATTCCATGAAAATTTATACGGTACTGCTGTAGTTACCATTGCAGCTTTACTAAATGCTCTTGATCTTGTAGATAAACGAATTGAAGAAATTCGGATAGTTATTTGTGGCGCTGGTACTGTTGGAATTGGCTGTGCACGTTTGCTTACGAAACTCGGGATTAAGTCTGAAAATCTTCTGATGTATGATATCAACGGACTAATTCATATAAATCGGGATGATCTTTCTAAATACCAAAGACCATTCGCTGTTAATAATTCTGCACTAGTAATGGAAAAAGGTATTGAAGGTGCCGATGTATTTATCGGTGCATCAACCGGAGGAATATTAAAGCTTGAGATGATACGAACGATGAACCGTTTCCCGATAATATTTGCACTTGCAACTCCTGAACCTGAAATTGAATACGACGCTGCGAGGAGCAGCAGACACGATGTAATCGTTGCAACCAGTTCGGCCAGATATCCAAATTCTCTTCTGGATCTGCTGAGCTTTCCATACATCTTTCGTGGCGCATTGGATGTTCAGGCAACAAGAATTACGGACGGAATGCTTTTAGCAGCGGCGCGAGCTTTAGCTGAACTTGCACGCGACGAAGTTGTTGAAGAAGTAGAACGGGCTTATGGTTTTCAGCGGTTTAGTTTTGGTCCAGAATATTTACTTCCTAAACCAATTGATCCAAGAATTTTTATCAGAGAGTCATCCGCAGTTGCACTACAGGCAATCAAGGATGGAGTAGCAAAAACTGAAATTAAAAGTGAAGACTACCAGGAAAGTTTAACTGTGAGATTAGGAACAGGAAGAGATACAATGCGCAGACTCATTCTGCGTGCCCGCCAGGAAAAATTTAGAATTGTTTTTCCCGAAGGAACAAATGAAACAATACTTCGTGCATGCAGTGTACTGATGGATGAAGGCATTGCAAAACCTATTTTGCTTGGCTCGGAGGATGAAATCGGTAAAGTAATTGACAGACTTGGCTTAGAGTTGAGTGGAATTCAAATAATTGATCCAAATCATAGTGTTAAGTTTAATACGTATGTCGATAAATATTTTCAGATGAGACATCGCCGGGGAATTATTCATGCTAACGCTATCGACAGAATCAGGCATAAAGATTATTTTGCTGCGATGATGGTTCACTGCGGTGATGCGGATATGATGTTTACAGGACTTTCAGCGCATTACGTTGACACTCTTCGAATATTTCTTGAAGTTATTGGACCTGAACCGGGCATCAAAAGAATATCAAGTCATTACCTTGTTCTGCTTCCAAAGGATGTTGTGCTGCTGGCAGATTGTGTTGTAAATATTGATCCAACGGCTGAAGAGCTTGCAGAGATTGCACTGCTGACGGCAAAAACAAGCCGCGCACTTGGAATAGAACCCATAGTAGCTATGCTTTCTTATTCAAATTTTGGAAGTGTTGATAATCCCTCCGTAATAAAGGTTAGGAAGGCAACAGAAATTGTGAAGAAAAAATCTCCTGATTTGATTATTGATGGCGAGATGCAGCTTGCGACAGCTCGTGATTCTGTGATAAGAAAAGAATATTTCCCATTCACCTCACTAAAGAATGATGCTAATATTTTAATTTTTCCCGATCTTCAGTCAGCTAATCTGACGATGCAGTCTTTGCAGTACGTAGGAGATGCAGTTACTGTCGGTCCGATATTAATGGGAACAAGATTACCGGTTCATCTTCTTCAATACAGATCTACAGTTGAAGAAATTGTTAATCTTGTAACAGCGGCAGTTGTTGAAGCTGCTGAGCTGAAAAAAATTAAGTGAAAATAATTTAGCCGAGGAGAGCCAGAAATACACCGGCAGCTACTGCTGTTCCGATTACACCCGCCACATTTGGACCCATAGCCGGCATAAGTGGATTTACTCTTCCATTTGTGTGTCTGGAAACAAAATCTTGAACTACTCTTGCTGACATTGGTACAGCTGAAACACCAGCAGCACCTATGCAGGGATTTATTTTTTTCTTTTCAGGAAGGAATAAATTGAAAAATTTTGCGAAGAGAATACCGCCCGCCGTACTAAACACAAAAGCTACAGCACCTAATGCAAATATCATCAATATCTGAGGACTTAAAAATGTTTCGCCGCTCATTGTTGCACCAACTGCAGTAGCTAAAAATATTGTAACGATGTCTATCAAAGCACCGCCGGCAGTTTTTCTTAATCTCTCAGTTACGCCACTTTCTCTTATAAGATTTCCAAACATTAACATACCGATTAACGGAGCACTGGATGGGATGGCTAATGAAGCAATCCCACCTGATAATATTGGAAAAATTATCACAGCAGTATTTGATACCGGTTTCGTTCTCCGCATGTCGATCTCTCTTTCCTTTTGAGTTGTAAGAAGCCGAAGTACAGGCGGTTGTATTATAGGAACAAGAGACATATAACTGTAAGATGCCAAAGCAACGGGACCCAAAAGATGAGGTGCAAGTTTTGATGCAAGATAAATTGTTGTCGGACCATCTGCGCCACCGATAATTCCAATGCTCGCAGCTTCCTGAGGAGTAAATCCGAATAAATATACTGAACCTAATGCTGCAACGAACACTCCCAATTGAGCGGCAGCACCTAAAAGAAAAGTGAACGGTCTGCTTAAAAGAGGTCTGAAATCAGTAAGAACACCAATGCCGAGGAAAATAATAGGAGGTAAAAGTTCCGTTTCTACTCCAGTCCTGTAAATAAGTCCAATGATACCCTTGCCGTAAGAACTCATATCTGCAAGAGGAAAATTTGCCAGTACAACTCCAAATGAAATTGGAATAAGAAGAAGAGGTTCGTAACCTTTTTTAATTGCTAGGTAAACCAACAGTGCAGATATTGCAAACATAACCCAGTTTTCAATGCTCATATGAGCAAAGCCTGAGTTCAACAATAATTTTGAAAAATCTTCAATCAATTTTTTTTCAATTTAAAATAATTATCGGTGTTGACGAATTAATTTCATCACCGATTTTTACATTAACCTTAGTTACAATTCCATCAACCTGAGATTTTATATGATGTTTTGCTTTCATTGCTTCAACAAAAGCGACAGTTTGTCCACTCTTTACTGATTCACCTTCATGCACTAAAACATCAACGACCTGAACTATTCCTTCAAACGGATGAAATATCGGAGTACTCTTAACAGCTTCTGAATCAAGAACTGTTTGTGCCATTATTACTTTTCCGACTGATGTTGAAGGTGTGCTTATTGGTTCAGAAGTAACAATGAAAATTCTCGTCTTTCCATTTTCTTCAACTGTACATCTTGTTCTTACCGGACCCTGAGGAACAGATTCAGCAACAACCTCTTTTGGTTTCTCCTCTTTTTTTGGTTCTTCCTTTTTCTTTAATGGAATATCAATTTTCCCTTGTCCCATAAGAAGTCTGATGCCTTCATTCAACTCCATCTTCTTTCCGGGAACCATTGACGCAAGCACAATAAAAATATTTTCATCATTTACAGGAAGATTTCTTTCTTCGAGAGCTTTCCTTGCCGGCTCAATATTTTTTGGTGCAGCTTCTAAAGGATCTCCAGTGAATACCGGTTTGTTCAATTGCTCAGAAGCTTTCTTCACTACTTCGGGATCGGGTGGTAGTGGAGTTTTACCGAAGTA
>JALONF010000243.1 GCA_025455085.1 Ignavibacteriaceae bacterium | reverse complement strand
TGATATAGAATACAATCAATACAAAAAATTGAATGATTCGGAAAAAGGAAATTTCATTCTCAACTATTGGAAGAGCAAAGATCCTAATCCTTCAACTCCGGAGAATGAATATTTGCTGAAGGTGATAGAAAAATTCAATTACGCAAATAAAAATTACAGCTGGAGTGATCAGCCCGGATGGAAGAGTGACCGTGGAAGAGTTCTGATTAAGTATGGTATGCCGACAAATATTGAAAGTCATCAGTCTGAACCAAATACAGTTCCTTACGAGATATGGACATATCAGCTTGAAAAAAATTATTCTTTCGTATTTGCTGACAGAAGAACTACCGGGAAATATACGTTGATTCATTCAGATATGATCGGCGAAGTGAGTGATCCAAGCTGGATTAATTTAATCCGAAAATAAAAAATCAAAAAGTTTAGGTCGACACAGGAGATATTAAAATGATAGTCAGAAAAAATCAAATTAAGATATTAATAGCATCTATCTTCACTTTAATTATTATGAACTCTTGTAGTGAGGATAATACACTGGCTCCATATGTTGGATCTCCGGGAATGTCAAAAATTTCTATCGAATCAGGAACAACAACTCCACGAATAAATTGGATCGGAGGATATGTAACCGTTGTAGGAGTCAATAAAGGTAATTATCCCGCTCTTGACAGTTCGCTTATCTGGTTGATTTATTTAAGCGGAGATCAAATAAAATATCCTGTTAAATATGGGCAAATACCAGCCGGTGCACAGGATATCACTTCGAATTATGGTGGGATTTTTCAATCGGAGCTTATCGAAGATAGCAGTTATTCCTTCTGGGTAATGAAAGAAGCTGATTGGAATCAGATTTCTTCACAGCAAAACAAAGTTCTTTCACTTGATACAGTTATCACTTCAATAGTTATAGATGGAGATACAATCAATCTTCCAGCAAAAAATTATACTCAATTAACCAGTCCTTTGGACAATTATATAAATATAACAGCGATTGCCCGCTTCGGGAGATTAGCAGATATATTTGTTGAAAAACCAACAACAGATAATAATCCAATCATTAGCTGGAATATTAAACAAAGCGGCGTTACCGATACTTTAATTTCTGTTATAGGAATTTGCGCCTCCAATCAGTTTGTATCGTCTTCTCTAGTTTGGGAAGTTTATTCCATACATGATAGTGCCGGTGTAACATATTATGGAAAGAGAAATGTAATCCCTGGGCCACTGAAAGCCGGGGATCAATTTGCTCAAACATTTGTATTCACAGAGTATCCTGCTGCCGGATTAGAAAGAAATAAAACTTATTACATATACATAGCAAATAAAGATTGGAATGGTGAAGACCATGGTCGAACTGTTAACTACTATTGTTATGTGACTTTTAACACATATTAATTTTTTAATGCATTCAACAGGCAATATGATGAAAAAAATATTCACGATTGTTATTTCATTTTTTGTGTTAGGAACAAACTATACACTAAATGCAGGTGATGTCAGTTTGAGAAGTATCTCACAAGCGCGAACATCATCGCTAAATGGACTCTACATTGCGGGAATCGACGAAATGAATAATGCATTGAGCAATGTAGCTGGATTATCGTACTTAAATTCCGGTTTCGTTGAAGTGTCATTAGTTGATTTAATCGGGCAGTCTGAACTTGATAATCCCACGAATGGATTGTATAGATCATTTCAGCAGGATAATGTAGCATTAAGTGCGGGCATTTTTTATCCTTTATCAGAAAAAGTAGTCATTGCCCTTTCCTATCAACGAGCGTACGATTATAATGTGGATTGGCCATTCGCTGTATTAACCAGCACTGACAGCAGTTCTGTTCTTCAAACATTCAATTTATTAAATAACATTAATGTTGATGCTATTCTTCCATCTGTTGCATTCAGATTTGGGGGACTGTCAATCGGCGCATCTCTGAACATTTTTAATGTAAACTATAAATCTTCTTTCCCGGTCACTAATTTTGAGTGGAATGATACACTTGGTCTGCCAGCTTATCAGATGGAATATGATATGGATGCCTGGAGTTTTGGATTCAACGTTGGTTTGATGTACGATGCAACCGAAGATTTACGAATCGGTACGTTTGTAAGAAGCAGCTTCTCCGCAGATCTCGAAGGCAGTGTGAAGTCTGATTTGCTCAGCAGCATTGATTCCGTCTCTGCTCAATCCAATGTTACGACAACATTTGAATACCCATGGGTTTTCGGTTTAGGAATCCTTTACAAAATTTCAACTGATTGGATAGTTAATCTCGATTTTCAGTATTCATTGTTTGGAAGCAGCAGTGAATCACTTGTTATGAATTATTCTGATCCTGGTTGGGGTGCAAAAAGTTTCCAAGCCGATCCTTTAACTGGTATAAATCCTTCTGATATTCTTCTGGCATTTGATGATGCTTTTGATGCCGGTGTTGGTATTGAATATCTATTAACAGATTGGTCTTTCAGAGGAGGATATCGTTTTTCTCAATCGCAGAATACTGATGCAAGCTATAATTTTTTATTCCCGACTGTTGACCAGCATTGGATTTCATTGGGGCTGGGCTATAATGACCTAATCTATTTTGTTGATTTGACTGCCGCATACGCATTCGGCACGGACACTGAAATTATTTCTATGCCGTCCGTCTCGGGCAAATATAATTCGCAGACAGTAAATGTTTCATTAGCTCTTAAATATGCTTTTTAAATGATGAGAACTCAATTAACAAATATTCAGCTAAATAAGCTGTTATTAATTATCAACCCTAAAACCAATCGGAGGTAAAATGAGAACAAACAAACTGTTACAGTTTGGTCTTTTCCTTCTTCTCTTCTCGTCGATGTTGGTAGCGCAGGAATTTGTTCGGAAAGAAGTCGTAGTTCCGAAAGTAGATCCAAGTGCTATTACAATCGATGGACAGATGAACGAGTCAGCATGGCAAAATGCAGGTGAAGCAAACCTGGTTACGTCAACTGGCTATGAAATATTTTCTTTGTACTACTATCGCGAAGGCTTGAGCGAGCCTGATTTTGACGAGTTGTATGGAAGAATGCTATGGTCACAGGATACATTGTATGTATTCATGCACATAGATGAATTTCATAATGATTCAACGAATTTGTTCTGGAATGGCAAATGGACAGGCGATCAATTATTCGTTAGCCTTTCAGACAGAATGGCTAAAAATATGCAAGGATGGTACGATGGCAATTCGTACTTAGCTCCAGATGGCCCATATCATTTTTGGATTTTGGGACCTGATGTAACTTTAAATGGTGGTGACCAAACTTATATCCCCGAAGAATATCGTGGCTGCTACGAAGATTCTCTTGCAACTTACGATCCTTCCACTTTTGTAAGATGGGCCACACAAATTGATACCAATTCGGGAGTGTGGAATGTTGAATTGGCAATCTACAACCCTAACGTAAATGCACAGGGTCGTCTTGGTTTTAATATTGGTGGAAGCGTTGGCTCAAGCTACACACATGCACAATATGGTGATGCTTACGCATACTATACCTGGCAGCCAAATATTCCCGATGAACCTTTCGGTGATCCTTTTGGTAACGGAGATCCTGGTTTCTATAATCTTGCCAATTCCGAATATTGGGCAGTTTTGATATTCGAACCAGGCGCAGGAGATATTATTAGAAAAGAATTTCAGGTTCCCGTAGTTGATCCAGCAGCTTTAACTATCGATGGAGTAATGAATGAATCTGTTTGGAATGATGCCGGGAAAGCAAATCTAATTACATCAACTGGGTATGAAATATTCTCTCTCTACTACTACAGAGAAGGACTTACAGAACCTGATTTTGATGAATTGTATGGCCGATTACTCTGGGCAAAAGATACACTGTATGTGTTTATAAACTGGGATGAATTCCACAACGATTCAACCAATCTTTTCTGGGCAGGTAAATGGACCGGTGATCAGTTGTTTGTAAGCTTGACAAATCGTCTGAGCAGAGCAATGCAAGGCTGGTACGATGGAAATGTT
>JALONF010000242.1 GCA_025455085.1 Ignavibacteriaceae bacterium | reverse complement strand
TGGCCAGCAATGGGAACACTGACTAATGATATGGGGCACTGTGGGGGTCCGAATTCTTATTGGCCAAACGTGATTATTAATTCATTTGAAGATGATGCAACTGACAAAGGATCACCTAATGATTTTACACTATATCAAAATTTCCCCAATCCTTTTAACCCTTCAACAAAAATAAAATACTCAATTCCATCAGTCACTCTTCGACAAGCTCAGAGTGACATACACGTTTCATTAAAAGTGTTTGATGTATTAGGCAACGAAATAGAAACACTTGTTAACGACGATAAATCTGCAGGCACTTATGAAGTCACCTGGTATCCGGAGAATTTACCAAGCGGGATTTATTTTTATCAATTGAAAGCGGGTTCGTTTGTTGAAACGAAGAAAATGATTCTTATTAAGTAAAAAGCGAGAAGTTAGAAGCAAGAAATTCGTAGGGACAAGTCGCTCCGCCTCAGGCGGATTGTCCCTACTATTATCTTCAATCAACAAAGTTTTAGTAAGAGTCAACAAGTATCAAAAGATCATTGCTGTCATCATTCTTGATTTAATTTTTCTGTGCTTTCTTTAAGTTGCAAAGCAGGTAAAATATTTGGGCTGTAGTCCAGCGAGTTACTCACAAAACGATAAGCTTCCTCCAGATCTTTCTGCTCCTACTTTATTTTTGCTGAGCCAAAATATGCTTCGGCAAAATCAGTATAAAGATCAATCGCATTTATAAAATATTTTTTTGATTTGCAATATTTAACAATGAGAGTATCTTTGGTCAGCGTTTTAGATAAATATTCCAATTCTATCTGCGCATACAAAAATTTAAACCCGATCATTCTTACAAAAATTTTAGGAGTAAAAATTGTTTAACAAAGCAATGGAAAACGTCAGACTATCACCAATTGTAGCGATTAGTGAAGAAGTAAATAAAAAAGCTTCTGAGACGGGAAAGGATTTCATTCTCTTTCAGCGAGGTGAAATTGGTTTTTCTACTCCTAAATATATTGTTGCTGCAATGATTGAAGCATTGAATCAGGGATTGACAAAATATCCTGTATCCGGTGGACATATTAAATTGAAAAAAGCAATAATTCATAAACTAAGTAACTTTAACCACGTACACGGCTTGGAGCCGGAAAATATTGTCGTTACTCACGGCGGGCAGGAAGGACTGCAGCTTGCATTCAAATTGTTCGAAGGGAAGAAAGCTGTCGGATTTGCCCCGGTTTGGAGTTGTGTGCTTGAAGATATGGTTCCTTATACAAGTATTGACTTCAGACAAATTCCTTTAACAGGTGATTTCAGTATAAACTATGATTTGCTTGAAGGTGAAATTAAAGATGCAGCTTTTCTATATCTAAATACTCCTCATAATCCTACAGGAAAAATTTTCAATAAGGAAGAAATAGAAAATGTGGTAAAAATTTGTAGTAAGTACGGCACATATATTATATCAGATGAAGCTTATGAAAGAATCACATTTGATGGGAATGAACACTTCAGCCCGATGCAGTTAGATTATGAAAACATAATAGCGGCTTATACATTTTCCAAAACGTACGCTATGACCGGCTGGAGATTAGGATATTTAGTTAGCCGAAACAAAAAAATAACTAATCTTATAAAATTAGGTGACTATACTCAAACTGCAGGTGTCCCGACCTATACTCAATTTGCAGGCGCCGAGGCAATATTAAATACAGAAATGGAAAAAGAATCCCTGGATAGTTTTATGACCGAGTTTTCCGTCAGAAGAAATACTTTGTACGAAGGATTAAAGGCAATAGATGGAGTAAAACTTCCAATCAAACCTGAGGGGGCATTCTATATTTTCCCCGATTTTTCAGAATTCGTACCGAAGGATATTGACAAGGAAGAAAGCAGACTCTATATTTTTCATAAATTAATGGATGAAGGGGTTGCAACAGTTTATGGATCCTGTTTCGGTAAGTATTTTCAAAATAACCTACGATTTTCTTACTCAACGACAAATCTTGAACAGATCGAAGAAGGAGTAAGCAGAATTAAAAAAGCATTGCATAAGTAAATTGTTTCCGCTGATGACTCCAAACCAAGTTTCATTATATTTACATTGAATAAATTTTTATTCAATAAATGCAAACCTGGCTGAAAGTTACAATCGGAATAATTCTTTCGCTGATAATCATTTTGGTTGTCGGCGGTTATATATTTTACAATTCTCTGACTGAATCACTTCCCATTTATCAAGGAGAGCTAAAAGCTCCATCTCTCAAATCAGAAGTAAAAATTTATTTCGATACTCTTGCTATTCCGTATATTATTGCAGATAATGATGAAGATGTTTCATTTGCTCTCGGTTATCTTCACGCAAGAGAAAGAATGTTTTCGATGGATATGATTCGTCGTGCCGGTGAAGGAAGACTTAGTGAAATACTTGGAGTGGAAGCTTTACCGTTTGATAAAATGTTTCGAACTGTTGGCTTGAGCAGAACTGCCAGCATGATAAAAGAAAAAATGAATCCCGAAGGATTAAAACTTCTCGAAGCATATTCTCGTGGAGTAAATTATTATCTGGAAGAAAAGAAAAATAAATATCCGGTTGAGTTTGATGTGCTTGGCTATCAGCCTGAAGAATGGAAACCCGAACACAGCATAATTGTAATTCGAATGATGGCTTGGGAACTGAACCTCGGCTGGTGGACGGATTTAGCTTTCACCGAGCTTGTGCAGAAACTTGGCGAAGAAAAAGCAAAAGAAATACTTCCCGGTTATCCTGAAAATGCACCGACAATAATACCTGCGGATATAAAAAAGTTTGCTCAGATAAGTAACAACTTTATCAAGACTGATAAAGCCTTCAGAAAATTTATCGGAATGACCGGGACTCATCTAGGTTCAAACAACTGGGTAGTTAACTCGCAATTGTCTGCTTCAGGTAAACCGATAATTGCAAATGACCCGCATCTTGCTTACAGGGCACCGGGAATCTGGTATGCAATGGTAATTAAATCACCTAATTGGAATGCTGCTGGAGTAACTCTTCCGGGGGTCCCAGGAATTGCAATTGGAAAGAACGAAAATATTTCCTGGACATTAACAAACATTATGACGGATGAAACCGATTTTTATTTTGAAACGCTCGATTCATCACGAACTAAATATTTGCTTGATGGAAACTGGGAAGAGTTAATCGTCGTTGAAGATACAATCGAAACTCGAGACGGAATCAGAGAACCGATTGAAATAAAATACACTCACCGCGGACCGATAGTCTCAAACATTCATCCATATAATTTTGTTTATAATCAGGATGAATCAACATATCCTCCAATTAGTATGCGCTGGCTTGGAAATGAATTCAGCGATGAGATGGATGCTTTCCTTAAAATCAACAAAGCGAAAAACTGGAGTGAATTTAAATCTGCAGTTGAGAAGTTTAACATTCCCGGACAAAATTTTGTTTATGCTGATCTGCAAGGAAATATTGGTTATGTATTTGGTGGTGCTCTACCAATCAGACCGAATAATGCTACAACTTTTGTGTTTGATGGTTCAGATTCAAAAAATGATTGGAAAGGATTTGTTTCAAGAAATGAATTACCTTTCCTGTTTAACCCAACGCAGAATTATATAGCTACCGCAAATAATAAAGTAATGAAAGATTTCAAATATCACATCACAAATCTCTGGGAACCTTCCTCAAGGATTGAGAGAATCACGGAACTTCTTCAATCAAAGAGTAAACATTCTTCTGAAGATTATATGACTTACCAGGAGGATTTTTTATCGCCGTATGCAAAGCAGATTGTCCCTTATATCATTTATGCATTCCAGGATGCTGAAGTGAAGGATGAAAATTTATCACAAGCTTTAAAATTGCTGAAAGAGTGGAATTATGAAATGGACAAATATCAACAGGCACCGGCTATCTTCCTGACTTTCTTTGCCAAGCTAATGAAAAATATATATCTGGATGAAATGGGAGAAGATCTTTTCAATCAATATGTTTTTCTTGCGAATGTTCCTTACAGAAAT
>JALONF010000241.1 GCA_025455085.1 Ignavibacteriaceae bacterium | reverse complement strand
GAAATTCACACTGGCTTATATCTACAACAAGCTTTCTGAACTTTTTTTCAACATCTTCTTCGAGTATTTTTTTAAATTCGTTTGCTTCTTTCCAGGTTGCACGACTTAAATTGACTACCTCGATTACTACATCTTTTTCAATTTTCTTTTCGAAATCTTCCATTAAGATACCATATTGGTTGGGTCACACTTCCCTGTAAATAGATTAATTGCCTTTTTTGGTTAAAATAACGTGCCAATTCTAAATTTCGATTAAAATCGCTTTTGGATTCAGAATACTCAAATTACGGCTCATTTTAATACAAACAACAATTCTCTTGTACCAAAATAAACTGATTTGAGTGTAAAAAAAAATATTACTTGGGTTATAATGACGGAAAAACTATCTTAACATTAATGCTAATAATAAGAATACAATAATTTAACTCAATTCGAACATGAAAGATTTAGTAGAATTAGGCTATAGAGAAGCGCTCAGCTTAGCAAAGTCTCACTACGAAAATTTTCCTGTGGTGTCATTATTAATTCCGGCGAAGTTCAGAAAAGATATCGCAATTATATATTGGTTCGCAAGAACCGCTGATGACTATGCTGATGAGGGGAATTACGATGCATCATTAAGACTTGAAAAACTGCAAGCTTTTAAAGATAGACTTTGTTCGTTATTGAATGATGAAACGGTAACCGGTTTTGAGGCAGCCTTAAGAAATACAATTGTTACAAGAAAGTTAAATTCAGAATACTTTTTTAACCTGTTGAACGCATTTAAACAGGATATAATAAAAACTCGTTATAAAGATATTGACGAAGTTTTAGATTATTGTTCCAACTCAGCTAATCCCGTTGGTAGAATATTACTGGAACTTTTTGATGTCAGAAATGAAAAAGCATTTTACTATTCAGATAGAATTTGCACAGCACTTCAATTAACAAACTTTATTCAGGACACTAAAATAGATTTCATCAAAGGAAGAATTTACTATCCAATTGATGAAATGGAAAATAACGGTGTGGATGAAAAAATGTTTGAGATGAAAGAAATTAGTGATAACTTGAAGAAGTTAATTGAATTAAGTGTTACCAGAACTCAGAGTATGTTTGATGAAGGCAAGAGTTTACTCGAATTTCTTTCAGGTAGATTTAGGTATGAGATTGCCTGGACTATCAAAGGCGGCGAAGAAATTCTGGATAAAATCCGCGGCGCTGATTTTGATGTTTTTACTAAAAGACCGGTTTTAACTAAAAAAGACTATTTGAAACTTCTATTTAACTCATTTATTTCTAAATGAACGATATCGCAAAAGAAATATCAAAGAAAAGTAAAAGCAGCTTTTATTATGCTTTTAACCTTTTACCTGCTGAACAGCGCGATGCGATGAATACTGTTTATGCATTTTGCCGTGAGACTGATGATATTGTTGACGAAGGAACTTTCACTGATGATTTAAAATTTGAAAAGTTAAGAAAGTGGAGAATCGAGTTAAAGAAATCACTTAATGGTCATTCAGAATATCCTTTGATAAATAAACTTTCTAAAACCATTCAGCATTTCAATATTCCACTAGAACCTTTCTTTGATCTTCTAAAAGGAATGGAGATGGACCTTCAGCAAAAGCGATATGTCACATTTAATGATCTTCAAACCTACTGTTATCGAGTTGCGTCTACTGTTGGACTAATGTGTATTGAAATTTTTGGTTACAGACATCCTTCTGCGAAAGATTTTGCAGTAAATCTCGGTATTGCATTACAACTAACTAACATATTACGGGATGTTAAAAAGGATGCAGAGAACGGAAGAATTTATCTTCCAAAAGAAGACCTGGAAAAGTTTAATTACCACGAATCCGATATTTTCAATAATACCTATAACGTAAATTTTCAGAAGATGATGCAATACCAGGTTGAACGTGCCAGAGAGTATTTCAATGCTGCCACTGCAAGTTTAAACCGCGAAGATAAGAAAGCTATGTTTGCTGCCAGAGCAATGCAGCATATTTATTACCGGATGCTTAATAAAATTGTTGATGCTGATTACGATGTCTATAACACTAAGATAAAAATCTCAACGGCAAAAAAAGTTGGGATATCTCTCGGAGTCTGGGCTAAGTACAGATTGGTTTACTGATCTATTCTGAATTTTATCAGATGCAAA
This sequence comes from Ignavibacteriaceae bacterium, assembly GCA_025455085.1. Classification (GTDB taxonomy): domain Bacteria; phylum Bacteroidota; class Ignavibacteria; order Ignavibacteriales; family Ignavibacteriaceae; genus IGN2. The sequence goes on along the minus strand of JALONF010000241.1, from coordinate 1,868 downwards.
AAAAAGTTATTGTTATCGGGGGAGGATTTGCTGGACTTTCCGCTGCAGCATATCTCACAAGCAAAAAATACAAAGTTACACTTCTGGAAGCCTCGCCAAAGTTAGGAGGCAGAGCTTATTCTTTTCTGGATAAAGAAACCAACTCTATTATTGACAATGGTCAGCACATTCTGATGGGATGTTATTATTATACTTTGGAATTTTTATCACTAATCGGTGCAAAAGAAAACTTTTCGATTCAAAAAAGACTTGAAGTAAATTTTGTCAAAGAAGGATTCCGAGTTTTTCCACTAAAAGGTTTTCCTTTCATCTATCCAATCAATTTAATGGTTGGACTCCTAAAATATGATGCTATCGGTCTTGCAGATCGCCTGAGTTTATTAAAGGTTTTTTTCATGCTTCCATTCCTTTCTCATTATAGATTTTCGAATATTAATATTAAAGAGTGGCTGGAGAAAGAAAACCAATCACAAAATGTTCAGGATGCATTCTGGGGAATACTTGCTGTTGGTGCTCTGAATACAAGCATGCAAAAAGCTTCTGCCAAAATTTTTATTGATATTCTGAAGCAGATTTTTTTGAAGGGAAATAAGGCTGCAACAATCGTTTTACCAAAATATGGTTTGAGTGAATCATATTGTAAAAATGCTGAAGAGTATATTGGAAAGAATGGTGGAGAAATAATTTTATCGGAACCGGTTGAAAAGATCGTAATATCTGAGGATAAGGTGACTGAAATACATTCCTCCAAAAAAGTTTTTCTCGATTTCGATTATGTAGTATCAGCTATCCCTGCATTTGCACTGAATCGAATTATTGACGATGAAAATAGAATCAACATCCCTGATTTCAAATATTCATCAATTCTGAATATTCATCTCTGGTTGAAGGAAAACAAAATTCCGGAAGTTTTCTTTGGACTTATCAATTCACCACTGCATTGGGTATTTAATAAAGGAACTCATCTGAATATTGTAATCAGCGATGCAAATGAGCTTGTGAATAAATCAGATGAGGATAAAATAAAGGTGGTTAAAGATGAAATGAAAAAATTCTTTTTATTAGATTCAGAATTGATAACCGGGTACAAAATTATTAAAGAGAAACGAGCTACATTTATTCCGTCAAATGATATCCTGGATAAAAGACCAAGCCAGAGAACTCAAATAAAAAATTTAGTCCTTGCAGGCGATTGGGTAGATACGGGTTTACCGTCAACGATAGAAAGTGCTGTAAAAAGCGGTAAAGTTGCAGCGGATTTAATAATCAGTAGAAGTTAATCTATTCCTTCTTCACTCAGAAGGTAAGCCATTATCGCAATTGCTGCGGCTCCCAACTCAAATTCTCTCGGATGAACTGCATCAAATGTATCATTTGCTGAGTGATGATAATCCATATAACGCTGATCATCGGGAACATATCCCATATGCAATCTTGCATTTTTAATTTTTTGAACATCCACTCCGCTTCCGCCTTTTCTTACCCATTCAATGTTAGCTTTTTCTAAAACGGGAAGCCAGCTTTGTAATCTGCTGATGATTTCAGTTGAGTCCGTTTCAGCATAAAATCCAATTGGTGTGAAAGCCCCTCTGTCTGATTCGAGCACAGCAAGATGAACTTGCTTTGAAGTGTCAGCATAATTTGCATATTCAATTGCACCACGAGTTCCGTTTTCTTCGTTTATAAAAAAGACACATCTAATAGTTCGTTTTGTTTTGATATCCAGTCGTTTAAGCAAATCAAGAACTTCCAGAGTTTGAATGCAGCCTGCACCATTATCGTGGGCACCTTGACCAACATCCCAGCTATCAAAATGTCCGCCGACCAAAATGATCTCATCAGGAAATTCTGTACCTGTAATCTCACCG
>JALONF010000240.1 GCA_025455085.1 Ignavibacteriaceae bacterium | reverse complement strand
GGATCTGTCGAAACTTAATATCAACAGAATAATTCTCTAGCTAATGATATTTGCCAAAATAAAGAAGATCAGAGTTTATCTTTCTTTGTTCTTCTTTACTATTACTCTCATACTATTCCTCGATATAATTCATATTCTGCCAGCTAATATTATTCCCTATTTCCTTTATTTTCAGTTTGTACCTTCAACTATAAAGTTTTTCAACCAATTCTCTCTTTCAGCAACAGGTTTTATAGTAGTTCTTATTTTAACATTTCTTTTTGGTAGAGTATATTGCTCCAGCATTTGTCCTCTGGGAACATTTCAGGACATTATTTCAAGATTAGCCCAATTCTTCAATAAGCAAAAGTATTTCAGTTTGTTGAATGATTTTAAGATTTTGAAATACGGCATTTTAACCGCCACAATACTCTCTCTTTTTAGCGGCAGTTTAATTGTATTAAATCTGCTGGATCCATTCAGTCTAGCTGGAAAAATATTTTCAAATATTTTTCGACTTCTGTTAATCCCTCTTAACAATCTTACAGCACTTACACTTGAGCAATTTAATATTTACAGAGTATATCCAATTGAAGTTAAAGCGCTGAGCTGGATTGCAATTTCTTTTTCAACAATTGTTCTGCTGATAATCGGAATTATGTCATTCAATAAAGGAAGATTATTTTGCAACACAGTATGCCCTGTTGGGACCTTACTCGGTTTAACTTCAAGACTATCTTTTTACAAAATAAAGATTGAAGAAACTGACTGTTCCGGTTGCGGTGTTTGTGAAACGGTTTGTAAAGCAGGATGTATTGATAACGAGAATAAGAAAATTGATTTTGATAGATGCGTAAGCTGTTTTAACTGCTTCACTGTTTGTCCATCTAACGGAATTGTCTATAAAAGATCTAACTTATTCTTTTCAATTAAAGTGAATAAGCAGATTGATGCGGATAAAAGAAAATTTTTCACAAGACTTTTTTTCGGAATAGTTGGCTTATCAGAATTTTTAAGAGCTCAGGTTAAAGTAATTCCAAAAAAAGAAAGCACAATTCCTGTAATCAAGAAATTATATCCTTCGCCGCCCGGTTCAGTAGGTGTAGAATCTTTTTACTCAAATTGTACGGCCTGTCATCTCTGTGTGGCAGCCTGTCCGACACACGTTTTGCAGCCATCATTTCTTGAACACGGAGTATTTAACATCCTTCAGCCGTATCTTGATAACTCAGCAGCATACTGCACTTTTGAATGTATTCGATGCACCGAGGTTTGTCCAACAGGTGCAATACTTCCTTTAACTATTAACAAAAAGAAAACTCTTCAAATTGGAAAAACACATTTTGTTAAAGAAAATTGTGTTGTTGAAACTGAAGGAACTTCTTGCGGGGCTTGTTCAGAACATTGCCCAACAAAAGCTGTGATAATGATTCCATATAAAAACAATATAAAACTTCCCGAAGTTAGAAACGAATATTGCGTTGGCTGCGGGGCTTGCGAATATGCCTGTCCTACAAAACCATTTAAAGCGATCTATGTTGAAGGAAATTTAATTCATCAAATTGCAAAAGAAGCTCCCGAGGAAAGATTCGAGCAGGAAATAGATTACAGAGAAGAATTTCCTTTCTGAATAAAAAGTTAACAACATTATTTTATAAAAAAAGCCCCTCCAGGTTCGAAGGGGCTGCTTCTTAATTAACTACATCTCTTATCTTATTCTTTTAAACTCTATTCGTCTGTTCATTCTTTTTAGTTCAGGAGAATCATTAGGAACTCTTGGAAATTCTTCACCATAACCTTTAGCAATTATTCTATCAGGTTGAATTCCTTTACTAATTAACCAGAATCTAACTGAATCAGCTCGTCTTTGAGATAAAGTCTGATTACTTGATGCACTTCCAACGTCATCCGTATGTCCGCTTATTTCAACAATAATATCAGGATAAGTTTGCATTGTCTTAAGTGCACCTTGAAGTACAACTTCGGATTCAGGTGTGATATCGGCTTTACCGGTTTCAAATGTAATTCCTTCAAGAACAATTGGAACGTCCATCTTAATAACATCATCATCAGGATTAAGTGGATTGGTTCCTCTGTTTACTTCGGTAAAGTCATCTACAGATCCAGCATCAGTATCAGCTTTTAATGGATCAGTTCTGTACATATTTAGTTCTTCACCATCTTTAAGTCCATCACCATCAGTATCTGGATTCAATGGATCAGTTTTGAGCAGATTTATTTCATCACCATCTGGTAAAGTATCACTATCGGTATCTACTTTCAGAGGATCTGTTTTATGAGTATTGATTTCATTGCCATCAGATAATCCATCACCATCAGTATCTGCTTTTAATGGGTCAGTTTTGTCAGTATTAATTTCGTTTCCATCGTTTAACCCGTCTCCATCTGTATCAGTCTTCACAGGATCAGTGCTATAATTATGCACTTCATCGCCATCTTTCAAATTATCCCCATCAGTATCCGGATTAAGAGGATTGGTCATATTAGTTCTTACTTCCTCACCGTCTTTTAATCCATCGCCATCAGAATCGGGATTTTCCGGATCAGTTCCCAGTTCTTTCTCTTCCTTCTTTGTTAAACCATCTCCATCTTTATCAGATGAACCGCTGCCATTAACAAAAATTAATCCTATACCGGCGCTATAATAACCATCATAGTTTCCTTCAGTGTTTGGAATGTCGCGGTTATTATATTTATTTAAATCATCAGACAAAGAAAAAGTGTATCCACCTGAAAAATCAAGCGTGATTGCGTCTGAGAGTGCAACTTCAAAACCTCCACCAACTGGGAAAATTGTTGTCCATCCTTCTTCTTTACCATTATTAAAAGCATCGCTCGGTGGATCATCATTATTAAAATACATTCCACCCACACCGCCATATAAATAAGGACTCCAAACATCCATATCAAAAGGACTCAGAATTACGCGAAGATCTGCTGGGATCATAGTTGTCCACCAATTATTTTTTGCGGTATCTATACCAGCAAGTCTGCCAAATCCACCACCAACTTCCATTTCAACAACTGGTGTAAAAAATTCAAATCTTAAAAAGAGTCTGCCAATACCAGAGAATTTATATTCAGGATCTGCAGGTTTATTTTCTTTGTCGAATTCAGTATCTGGCAATAAAGCATTAGCCTGCAATCCAAGCTTTACTGTATAATCATTGAACTGAGCGAAGGAAAGTGAAAATGAAAAAAAGAAAATTACCGTCAGCATTTTTCTGAATTGATTATTTAATGAGTTTTCCACTGCAACCACCATTTATTATTAATAGTAATTTTATAAACAACTCGCCAAAACAATAAAAATGCCATTGAAAAGTGTTGATTTTCAACAAATTTGATTGGATACACGTTAAAATTCTACCAAACTTGAGGAAGTTTGTTAAAAGAGTTTATAATGTGATAATAAAAAACCCTCTCTAACCGAGAGGGTTTTGAAGAGCTGGTGAACGGATTCGAACCGCCGACCGGCTGATTACAAATCAGCTGCTCTACCAGCTGAGCTACACCAGCTTAAAATTTTGTGAGCCAAAAATATAACTTTCCAACAACCTAAACAAGATGAAACTTATTTCACTCATATTATTTATCAAACACTTCAATATCCTCAACCCATAATAGTTCGCAGCTTCCACCTGCCGTATCATCTCTTTTCAATGAACTTCTCCATCGCCAGCCATCAGAGGTGGTTATCTCAACAAGATAACCGTTCATTTCAATCAAACTGCCTTTAAAAACTTCGTCAAATTTTTCTTCAATCGCTTCATCTTTCGGAATAATATGAACATTGGCACTATTTAAACTTATTTCTCTAGCTGGAATAGGTAATACATCTGCTTTCCAGCGATACCACCGATTACTTTGTGAGATATCTAATTTATCAATTACACTTTGATCGGACATCGGTCCCCAGCCAAGTGCAAGATCATATGGTGAGATTTCGCTTTCCATTCCAACTGAAAAATCATTCCGGCTAAGTACTCTTGCTTTTATTTTATACTCGGCCAACGCTTTAAAGTTAAAGTCAT
>JALONF010000239.1 GCA_025455085.1 Ignavibacteriaceae bacterium | reverse complement strand
TAAGGACCTGTCAAAAGAATACCTGGAAAAAATTGAAGCTCCTGTTAAAGGATTTTACACTTTTAACGAATCAGCTCATAGTCCAATGTATGAAGAACCACAGAGACTAATAGAAATTTTAATTAAGGATGTACTGAATAGATCAACAACTCTGGCTGATAACTAAAATATTTTTAAAATATGACTTGGGGGTGTAAATTTGATACTAAAATTAAAGGTTTAATTACTCATCATGGAAATTGGTGAATTGCTATTTATTGGTTTTTGCAGTCTGGCCGTAATAAATGCTTTATTTTTTGCAGGATATCTATGGTTCAGGCGTGACAGAAATATCTATCCAAGTATTTTATTATCACTTTTTTTACTTATCACTGCCTATCGTATTACCCAAATGTTGCTGCACGATTTACAGGATGATTTTGATCTTAGCATAAATCTCAAAACTCTTTTCTTCTTCATTCCGACATTTCCGTTAATAGGCCCTTTCCTGTATCTCTATATTAAATCAATATCAATTAAGGATTTTCAATTCAGGATAAAGCAGCTACTTCATCTGGTGCCATTTTTATTGGTTTTAATCATTGACCTGTTAAACCGGGATAATTTTCCCCTTTCGCCTGATAATCGTAAATTTTATATTACTTATTGTATCGAAATTTCGGTTATTTTGATACAGTTTCTGATCTACATTATCATTTCATTCGGTTTTTCCCGGAAATTGCTAAAGAGAGGTATAATTGAAAAATTTCCAAAAGAAAATACAAATCCTTATCAGATAAGAAATATTGTCATTATTATCTCAATACTATGGGTTATTTATGTTCTCTATTGCATGCAAACATACTTTCGTGTTTACTTGCGGACGGGAATAATTGAAGCCTTTTATTACTCAATCTTTAGTTATTGGATCCTTTATAATGAGTTAAGGGGACAAAAAATAACTTCAATAAATAACTTTATCACCAGGTACAAATCCTCAGGACTGACAATTGAAGACGCCATCAGGTATAAATCCGCTCTTCTTGATTATATGAGCAGGAATGAATTACATAAAGATCATAGTATTACACTCGGGAAGCTTGCAAAGTGTCTTTCTATAACACCCCATGCTCTATCTCAGGTTATAAATGAACAACTTTCCAGCAATTTCAATGATTTTATAAATTCATATCGCGTGGAAGAGGCAAAAAAAATGCTGGCAGATCCTGAAAGGAAAAATTTCACAATTGCAAGTATTGCTTATGACAGTGGATTTAACACTCTTTCGGCTTTTAATGTTTCTTTTAAGAAATTCACAGGAATTACTCCATCACAGTTTCGTTTAAAAGATAATTAATCTCAATTGCCTTGAATTTAACGGAGATCTCCATTTATTGGATTGTTCAGATCTCTGAATTATAATTCCATCTGACATCTTTATAATCCAGTCTAACTGATTCATGATTCAGATAGGCAAATATTTGCCCGTGCTTTTACTTTGCTGAAGAATTTAAAAATAAAAGACTATAAGGCGAGAGTAAACTAAAAAAACCACCTTTTTATTAAGTGGATAATTTTCAAAAATTAAAAATAAATAACAATGAAAAAAGCTTTAATTGTTTATCACAGCAAAACAGGTACTACAAGACTGTTAGGCGAGGAAATCAGAGATTTCTTCAGTAAAAATCAGATCGAGTCGAAAGCAGTATCTACAAAGGAATTCGATCATTTAGATCTGGTGACTTCTGATTTTGTTCTTTTTGGCTGCTGGACAAAAGGTTTATTAATATGTCGGCAACATCCTGATAAGGAATGGATCGATTTTATTAAAAATATCCCTGACCTGAGCGGGAAAAAACTAGGTCTCTTTGCGACATATAAAATTGCTACCGGAAGTATGTTCAACAATATGAAAAAGTGCTTAAACGGCAGCTCTGATAATGTTCTGATCAGCCTGAAATCGCGTAATGGACATTTATCTGCGAATAACAATCAAGAGCTATTGTCTTTCATTAACAAATAATACCTGATATATGCAGATAACAGATGTTTCAAACACTAGCATTAACTGGGACGATATTCCAATTACCAGGAATTCGGGAGAAACTGGTAATTCTTATCAGAGAACCGTAGAACTCGGTAATGTCCGTTTGAGAATGGTGGAGTATTCACCTGGTTACAGAGCAGATCATTGGTGCTGCAGAGGTCATGTTATTCACCTGCTTGAAGGAGAAATGGCCATTGAATTAAAGGATGGTTTACTGATAGTTTTAAAAAGAGGAATGACCTGGTGCATGGGCGATAATAGTCAGAATCCGCATCGATCCTATACTAAAACAGGGGCAGTCTTATTCATTGTTGATTAATAGATATTATTAAAAGAAATAAATCATTAGTGTCCACTAAAAATTAAATATTGTTCTTTGAAATCTTGAATACATCGAGGTTGTAGAGTTTTTTTGTTACGTGTCGATTTGAAATGGGAATATGGTTTTTAGCTTTATTGAAAGGCTTAAACCATGAATCAAGGCAAATATGTATACTCTCAGCTTACAGATTTTCTTCCCAAACGTGTTTTTGATTGTATCGTTGACAAATACGATGGAAATAAGCATGTTAGGTTCTTTACCTGTTGGAATCAACTCTGTAGTATGGTTTTTGGTCAACTAACTGGACGAGAGAGCATGCGTGATCTGATGATAGGTCTTGAAGCTCACAAATCCAAGTTTTATCACCTGGGCTTCGGTAAGAATGTAACTAGATCCAATCTCTCAAAAGCTAACGAAAAGCGCAACTACAGGATCTTTGAAGAGTTTGCATATCATCTCATAGATGAGGCAAGAAGAGTTACAGCAATAAGAGATTTTGATCTCAACATTAAATCCAATGTATATGCCTTCGATTCTTCTACCATTGATCTATGCCTGAGTGTCTTCTGGTGGGCCGAGTTCCGTAAAACAAAGGGTGGTGTTAAACTGCACACTCTCTTTGATGTAAAGACTTCAATACCAAGTTGTATACTCATAACCAAAGCCTCAGTACATGATATGAATGTTCTGGATTTACTCGCGTATGAACCAGGTGGTTATTACATACTTGATCGTGGTTATACAGATTATGAGAGGCTTTACAGGATTACTCAGCATTCAGCAAACTTTGTAACACGAACCAAAAAGAACCTCAGATTTAAACGAATGTATTCCAACAACGTTGATAAGAGTACTGGGGTCCTTTCAGATCAGATTGGAAAACTTGAAGGTTTTTACTCATTACAATACTATCCGGATAAACTCCGCAAAATCAAGTATTATGATAAAGAAACAGATAGAATCTTCGAGTTTATGACAAACAACTTTGATCTTAAGGCCCATGAGATTGCGCTGCTCTATAAATATCGATGGAAAGTAGAATTGTTCTTCAAATGGATAAAACAGCACCTTAAAATAAAATCCTTCTGGGGAACAACACCAAATGCTGTAAAAATCCAAATCTACTCAGCTATTATTGTCTACTGTCTGGTCGCAATAGTTGCTTACAGATTGAAAGTAGACCGTTCGCTCTACGAAATATTACAGATTTTAAGCATATCTCTTTTTGATAAAATGCCTATAAAAGAGCTCCTTACAAACCAAGATTACCAAGATGTCAAAGAACTAAATTGTATACAGTTGAAAATCAATTATATTTAAGTGGACACTAATGGAAATAAATAATAAGTAACATGAAGATCAGAGTATCCTGTATATTAATACTTATCCTCAATATTCTGCAATCATTCAGCCAGACATGTTATATCAGGGCAGGTAAAGTATTTGATGGCAACCAAATACTTAATGACCGGGTAATTGCTATCAGTAGCGGATTTATTGAAGGAATATTTGAAAGCACCAAGCTGATTCCTGATAGTTCCAGAATAATTGATGCCTCTGATTGTACAGTACTCCCCGGATTAATTGACAGTCATATTCACTTTATGGGAGCACCTATGCCTTATATAGCTGAAATCGAAAAGCACAGCTGGGGGAAGCTGGCCAGTGAAGGGATATCACTCTTCCCG
>JALONF010000238.1 GCA_025455085.1 Ignavibacteriaceae bacterium | reverse complement strand
ATCGTTTTGCGTTACAGTCCAACCACTATTTGTAGCATGGCAATCAACACAATCAGGAGCGTATGTGCCTGAGTATGGGTTGCCGTTAGCATCGGTAGCATCATGACATTCGACGCATCCAACCTGGTTAATTGGAACATTAGATATTGTCTCGAAACCACCATTTGCGGCATTATACCAAGTTGGCTTTCCATTTCTTGTATAATGCAGACTTGTACTGATGTTCCCCTGAGCTAGTAATGGTAATACATATCCCATTACAATCGATAGGGTTATTAGTAAAGTTATTTTTCTCATACGGTTCTCCATTAATAGTTTTTTAATGTATTGGTTTATTAGTTGGTTTAATTTTTTCTTCAATTAACGATGTAATTTCCTTAATCCTCGGATCGCCGGGATTTTCAACTAAAATTCTTTTAAAGAACTCCAAAGATTTCTCTGCGCTGCAATAGAGCCATAACATTGCTAGCATCAACTTCAGATCATACGATTCATTTTCATATGGAAGGATGTTTCCATATTTAACAGTCAGTTCAGCACACGGACAGTCATCTGCAACTGGATCTGTCTCTATGATGAAGTTTATATCTTCTTTAACCAGCTGGTAAAAACTTTCAAATGCTTTTTCTATCTGACCAATTTGGGTAAAGCAGATAATTAATTTCTTTTTAGCAGATTTGTTTATTGGGTCTGCCTGAAGTGCGTACTGAAAATTCTTTGCAGCATTGTCATAATTGCGTGCTAGAAAATATTTATTGCCTAACATTTCACTATACATCGTGCAGAACACGTGCAACTAGTAAGCCAGCAAATAGTTGCGAAAAGAAAGGAATTTAATGGTATGTGCTGAAACGTAGTGTTTCGTTCGAAACAATAAAAAATTTTAACGAATTGTTATCTCTTTAAATTATAAGATGTTGCGGAAAAATGAAACGATTTGTTTAATATGATGAATTTGAAACGATAGTTAATCATTTTTCAAATTCTTAAGCATTCTCCAAAGTGTGGTTCTTCCAATACCCAACTCTTCGGCTGCTTTGGTCTTGTTCCATTTATGCTTTTCAAGTAGTTGAAGTAATTCGGAAGGATTTTCTTTCTTGAACTCGGAGATCTGTTTTTCAGTGCTTAATGATGAACCAATACCCGAAGGTAAATTCTCCAAACGAATTGTCATATTTTTTGCCCTGACAACAAGATATTCAATTACATTTTCAAGTTCTCTAACATTTCCCGGCCAGGTATAATTCATTAAAACATCGAGTGCACTATCCTCGATATCATCAATTTCCTTGTTATAAGCTTTTGAGTATTCTTTTATAAAACTTTTTACAAGATACGGGATGTCTTCTCTTCTATCTCGTAATGGGGGAATGAAGATTGGTATTACATTCAACCTGTAATAAAGATCTTCTCTTAGTTTGCTTCTTTTTAAAGCTTCATCAATTTTTAAATTTGTTGCAGCAATGACTCGGACATCCGCTTTCCGTGGAATTGATTCTCCAACCCTTTCAAAAGTCCCTTCCTGCAGAACACGTAAAAGCTGAACCTGGGTCTGAAAAGGCATTTCTGCAACTTCATCCAGGAAAATCGTTCCTTCATTTGCCAATTCAAATCTTCCAATACGATCTTTAAATGCATCAGTAAATGCGCCCTTAATATGACCAAAGAGTTCGCTCGCAAGTAATGTTTCTGGAAAGACTGCACAATTAACTTTTACAAACGGCTTACTTTTTCTTTTACTCGTTGCCTGAATTGCATTAGCTACTAATTCTTTTCCTGTGCCGGATTCTCCCTGAATTAAGACAGTAGCATCGGAGTCAGCAATTTCTTTAACCAGGCTGAAAATATCCTGCATAGCTTTTCCGCGACCAATAATCCCAAAAAAGTTTCCTGCTGAGCCAGCGTCTTTCCTGATTGATTCGATTTCAGATAAATCACGAAAAGAAATTACTCCACCAATTGGTTCGTTAGATTCATTTTTTAGAATAGCTGCATTTAGCTTTACGGGTTTACGCGTACCATCTTTTATTTCAATGCTTGATTTGAAATCATAAAGTGGACTGCCTGATTCAAGGATTAATCCTATCGGACATTTAGATTCACAAAGCTCACACCTGAATACATATTTGCAGAACTGATTCAGCACTTCTTCCCGATTAAAGCCTGTTATTTGTTCGGCAGCACGATTGAAGAAATTTATTTTAAAATCCTTATCAACTGTCAGCAAGCCCTCGCCGATTGAATCAAGAATCTCATCACGAATGTTTTTTTGTTCAGCCATAAATTTTACAGCAATGATTCAAATTCAATTTGAAAATAAAATCGTCTATTTAGACGGCTTATAAGTTACCTCTATTCTGGTTTTCAAATTTTTCTTGTAGTTCGGATCTACATAACCCAGATCAAAATTATCACCGCGTTCATCCCTTATTTTGACAGTGGGAACAAAACCTGTTAAGGCATTTACTGTCTGTCCTTTTACAAAAGTTTTGTATTCTTCGCTATAGTTCCAACCTTTGTCTTTGGTAAGAATTTTTTTATAAAAAGAAATCACACTTGAAACAGGGTCGCTGGTTACTAAATTTACAAAGGCCATAACTTCCTGTTCATACCTGATAGTATCCTGTTTTGGTGCAGAAACCGAACTAATATAAGCTCCGGGATACGCGGGGATTCCCACCTCATCCTTTGAAGGGACGGGATACTTTCTAGCACTAATTTCTTTAGGTGCATCACTGGAGAGCTTTGCCCACGGTGCAAATGGAGATTGCGCTGACAATTCTTCAGAAGTTAAGAAACTAATCAGTATTAAAGTCGCCAGGAAGAACTTTATTTCTTTCATAGAAATTTTCCCTAGATTGTTCATAAAATGAATTCTCCTTAGTTAATTCAGACCAAATTTACTAATGCTCAAACTTATCTAATATTATCCATCTTTTTCAAGATTAAAAATTCAACGGCTTTCTGTAGTAAAAGAGGATTAAGTTAATGAGGTGATGATTTTAAAGATAAAAAAGAAGAACTCTTAATTTGCAAAGAAGCTTGCTGCGATCCTTTATCTATAGAGTCGCAGCCTACTTCCATAAGAGAAGGGATATCATCAAGAGAAGTATCAAATTTTGATGAAAGAAAAAATTTAGAATTATTTGTTTAATACTCTTTGTTTTTTACCAATGATAAAATATGCAATCGATCCAATCAGTGGAGCAAAAAGTACAGCAAGAAGCCAGATCAACTTATTATATCCGGTAAATTCATTTTTAAGTATATCTATGAATGCAATTATGAATGGAATAAATCCAAGTAAAAATAAAATCATTATAAGTTCAATAAGACCCATTTTATTCTTTTCCTCTTTTAATTAATTAAAATAATTAATTTTACCAGCGTTCATCCAATATCTGAGTGCGTTTTTGCTGGTATTCTATTTCAGTTATCAATCCATCCTTCTTCAGCAATTCAAGCTCCCGCAAACTTTGCATCGGGCTTCTTTTTAATTCATTATTATTTTCCGGTTCAGTATTAATATCAATTAAAGATAAACCCTTTGCACGATTTAAATTTTTAATGTGATATACTAGCATAAACAAAACAGTCCCGATCCACGCGACGATAATAATAAAAAACAGGAAGCTGAACATAGGGGGTGCATCATTCTCGGCAAGAACATTACCGACCACGACAGCAAATCCAATCCCGAATAGAAGCAAGAAAATTAAACCCACAATAGACCCGGCAGATACAGTTCTGCCGGGCGTTAATGAAATTTTAGCCATAGAATTATTTTATCAGACTTTTTAATTGAATTATTACTGACAGGGTACCTGGCCTGTTCTACCACATACTTCGCAAGGGTATTTCCATTCCTTATACCCCTCACCACCACATAATGAGCAATATTCTTGACCTGTTCCGCCGCACCTTCCGCATTCCCACTCACCATAACCATTACAGCTAAACCATAACCATTACAGCTAATGCATACTTCCTCATTTACAGTACCGCTACCAAAGCATTGCTTACATAACTCAGTACCATCTCCAAGACATCTGTCACATGATTGCCATCCAGAAGAACCACATTTGGAACAAGGATTATCTTGCGAAATCCAACCTGCACCACCGCAGTTGTAGCAGGTACATTGGGCGTTAGAATATGAGTACATAAAAAAAACGAACAAGATTGATAGAAAAATTTTCATTGAAGATCTCCCCGATTAATGATTGGATATTTGTTGTTTAATGAAAAATTTATTTTTTTAATTCACACTTTTTTAATCGATAACATTGTCGTCAAAAAGCAAAACCAATGCCACGCATAAGTTTCAAATAACTGACTCAACAAT
>JALONF010000237.1 GCA_025455085.1 Ignavibacteriaceae bacterium | reverse complement strand
CTGCCAGCTTCCAACTTTGACAGGTCTAATAACTGATTTACTAGTCCCAAAAGTCTGATTGCATTTCCTTTTATCAAGCCCACATCCTGTTTTGTTTTTAATTCCTTTGTGCTTTCAATAACATCTTTAGCAGGTCCAAGAATTAATGTAAGTGGCGTTCTAAATTCGTGAGAAATGTTGGCAAAGAAGCGGGATTTCAATTCATCAACTTCGTGCAGCTTTTCTGCTTCAAATTTGCTCATCTCGTATTCGTGCTTTGTACGGATTCTTCTGACGTTTAGTTTCCACAAAAAATAAATCAGGGAAATTGTAAGAATTATATATAGCAAGTAGGCCCAAGTTGTTGCCCATATTGGTGGGTTGATAATAATTTTTATTGAAGCTCCTTTTACATTCCAGATTCCATCTCTGTTTGATGCTTTAACTCTGAAAATATATGTTCCAGGATCTAAGTTGGTGTATGTTGCTGTTCTCAGGTTTCCCGCATCATTCCAGTTTTTGTCAAAGCCTTCAAGAATATATTTGTATTGATTCTTTAATGGCTCACCGTAATGCAACCCCACATATTGAAAACTAAGATCATTTTGATTATATGAAAGAGACAGTTCTTTTAACTCTGAAATGAATCCATCGTATTCTATTTTTTCCTCGGTTCGATTAAATAGAGAAACTTTTTTTATTAGTACATGGGGAGGTGTAGAATCATCAATAATTTCATTTGGATTAAAAGCATTGAATCCTTCCTTACCACAGTAATATATATTACCACTTATTCCTCTATATAAATTTCGTCCAACTATACCAGGTACGGAAGCAATCCCTTCCGATACGCTATAGTATTTAAACCCATTTATAGGACTATATCTTGTTAAGCCGCTAAAACTAGCTATCCATAAATTTCCCAATGAGTCCTCAAGTAGAGTATTGATCTGATTATCCCGCAAGCCATTTTCAATTGTAAAATGTGAAATAATATCATTTTTCAATTGATCAAATAAATAAATCCCATCCTGATAGGTCCCGATCCACATTTTTTTATTTTTATTCTCATAAAATGTTCTTGCAGCAAAAAAATTTTCAGTATTGTAATTTGTAAAGTTTCCACTTTTACGATCGTACTTAGAAAGACCATGATCGTCGTGGCCGAACCAAATGTTTCCAGCATAATCTTCATAAATACAATGCACGTAATTGTTCCCAATGATAATTTCCTTATTAGGATCATTTAAAAAGCGTATAAAATTTCCGGTTTTCTTATCATACTTAATTAATCCTCCTCCACGTGTTCCAATCCAGAGTAATCCTTTGTGATCGATTAGCAAGCATTTAATGTAATTTTCACTAATACCTGCAGTATGTTTCGTACTGTAAAAGTAGTGAGAGAAGTGTTCAGTTTCTGTGTTGAATTCATTTAGACCATTTTCCGTTCCAACCCAAAGCACGGAAGAGTTAAACGAATCTCCAAGAATATATGTTACGCTATCACAACTTAGACTATGTGTATTGTTTGGGTTACGCTTATAAAATTTTGAGAAATATTTATCTTGGTCATATTTGTACAGACCGCGCTGTGTTCCAACCCATAGATTTCTATTTTTGTCTTCATAAATAGTGTTGACGTTATTAATGTCCAGAACATTATCTCCTTTTGAACTGATTTTGTAGAGTGGAAATTTCCATTTTTGTTTATCCCATTTACTTATACCTCCCGTCCAATATCCAATCCAAAGAATTCCGGAACGATCGGTATAAACTGTAAGTACTCCATTAAAAGCAAGACTATTATGATCGTCAGGATAATTTTTATATCTAAAGAATTTTCCATTTTTTGGATCGAATTTGATAAGACCCTCAATAGTTGTCCCCGCCCAAAAATTACCTTCTTTATCTTCAGTCAATGAATTTAATTGATTGGCAACAATATCTTTCGAAACTGGGATTGGTTGATAGAGCTCCAATTCATTAGCTGATAAATTAAATTTGCAGAGTCCAACTGTCGTTGCAATCCAGATAAAGCCATCTCTGGTTTTACAAAATGATTCAACCGAACCTATTTCCCGCTTAGAGTTTATGTGGTGACTTAATTCAGACTTCTTAATTATATTGTTGAATTCGTCCAATTCCCATAAACCAGGTGAATTAGTACCAATATAAATTTTCCCTGTTATCTCATTTTCAATTATCCAATTATCGCGAAGACTCTTGATTTTACTTCAATAGTGGTAGAATTTTTTAACGAACCTTCAAGCATTTTTATATCGGCAGATGCATCAAGAATTTGTATACCCCAAAACTCAGGGGAATCAGGTGGTTTCCCAGTCCGTCTTTTATAGTCCCAACTCCACGCATGTACGAATTGATCTTCGTATGAGTAAAAATAGTTGGAGGTATAATGTAATTTATATGTTCCTTCATCCAATGTAATTAATGCAAACTGGATTCTGTTGTTTAAAGCTCCGCCTGCGTGCTGAGTTTTTTCATAATCATAATTAAATAGAATATTTCCTTTTGAATCTTCTAACCAGCCGTAATCATATCCTGCTTCGCCTATCGATACTATTAGTACCGGCATCTTCTTTTTAACTATGAATGTCTTAGTGATATCTGCATTATTGCCAACTTTTAAAATGGATTCTACTTTACTATTACTTTTGCTATTTTTTAATATATAATCGAATAATTCGCTCGAATAACTTCGATCCAAAAAATAAAAGTGCTTGAATTTGTTAGATTTGATATCAAGCAATTCCAACCCCTCATCAGTTCCAATCCACAGTCTTCCTTTTTTATCTTCATATGAGGTATAAATAATATCGGACCCAAGACTCGAAGGATCATTCGGATTATGAAGAAAACTCTTGAAAGTTTCTGTGGTTCGATTAAATCGGTTTAATCCTGAAGCCCAGGTTCCAATCCATAAATTTTTCTTGCGATCCTCATAAATACTCATAATAGAGCCGCTACTAAGACTGCTGTCAATATCGGCGCTCCAATTATAAATAGTCATATCATATCCATCATATTTTACCAATCCGGCTTGTGTACCAAACCACATATAACCAAGGTAATCTTGAAGAATTGCTTTTGCACTATTTTCAGGCAATCCATCTTTTACAGTTAAGTGTTCAAATCTTGGTTCTATATTCTGCGAATTAGATAAAGGGGAGGAAGTTATAAGTAAAACGAAAATAAAAAGGAAATATTTTCCTGCAGAAATTTTAATAAGCCTAGTAGAAGCAAG
The DNA here is from genome assembly GCA_025455085.1 of Ignavibacteriaceae bacterium. Taxonomy (GTDB): domain Bacteria; phylum Bacteroidota; class Ignavibacteria; order Ignavibacteriales; family Ignavibacteriaceae; genus IGN2. The sequence continues at coordinate 2,987 of JALONF010000237.1, read as the reverse complement.
TTTCATTAGAGAATCTTACTAGTTATGCAAGATTTATTTAGGTTACAGTCGGAAACGTAAGAAAGCTAAAAATAATAAGCAAGAAGAATGGATTTGAAAATTGGCAAATACAGGTATTTCGCAAATTCAATTTCTTTGGTAGGGAGGGTTTGGGAGGGGCTTCCCTAATCTTTAATTTTGAACTCACAATTCATCATCTTTTTTTGGAGGATTAAATGTCAATCGTATTAGAAGGATCAGGATTAACCGTTGAAAAATTAGTCCGCATTGCAAGAAACAAAGAAAAAGTAGAACTCAGTAAAGACTCAATCGAAAAAATTACAACCTGTCGTGCAATGCTTGAAGAAAAAATCAAAGCACACGAAATTATGTACGGAGTTAATACCGGCATCGGAGAATTCTCCGAAGTTGTATTGAATGACGACCAGGTAAAAGATTTTCAGAAATATCTTATTTATAATCACGCTGCCGGAATCGGTGATCCAATGCCGATTGAATGGGTTCGCGGAGCAATCGCCGGAAGAATCAATGTTCACGCTCACGGAAATTCCGGATGCAGACCGGAAATAACTCAGACACTTGTTGAAATGCTGAACAAAGATTGCATTCCTGTTGTTTGCACAAAAGGTTCAGTCGGTGCGTGTGGTGATTTGGCGCCAATGTCACAAATTGCATTACTGATGATGGGAGAAGGCGAAGCATTTTACAACGGTGAGAGACTCCCCGGAAATGTTGCATTTGAGAAAGCAGGAATTAAAGTTCCCGGACTTCAGGCTCGTGATGGTCTTGCAACAATCAATGGATCAAATTTTATGACAGCAATCGCTGCACTTCATCTATATGATATTAATAGATTTTTGAAGCAAGCTGAAATTGCTTGCGCAATGACTCTCGAAGCACTTCTTGCAAATATGAAGCCGTATGATGTTCGATTGCATAAACTAAGAGGTTTTTCCGGAGCTGTTCGCAGTTCACAGGCAATAAAAAAATGTATTGAAGGTAGCGATCTTCTTACAGGCAAACTTAAAATAAAAGTTCAGGATGCGTACTCGATGCGTTCAACTCCACAGGTTATCGGTGCTGCTCACGATGCTGTTGCTTATGCAAAATCACAAATTGAAATCGAACTGAACGGAGTTGGAGACAATCCGATTTTTATTCCTGAAGATAAAATCACTCTGACCGGTGCAAACTTCCAGGGAAGTCCGGTTTCGCTTCCAATGGATATGGTTGGTGCTGCTGTTACGATGATCTGTGTTTTATCTGAAAGAAGAATGAACCGGCTCAACAATCCTGCATTGAGTGTTGGACTTCCTGCATTCTTAACTAAAGGTGCCGGAATGTTTTCCGGTTTGATGTTGAGTCAGTATACTGCAGATATGATGATAGTTGAGCAAAGAATTCTTTCTACTCCTGCCTCGATACAATCAATTCCTGCTGCTGCAGATCAGGAAGATTTTGTTTCGATGGGAATGAATACAGCTTTGAAGAATACCCAGATACTCGACAATGCTTACGGAATTCTCGGAATAGAATTTATGGCTGCTGCGCAAGCGTTGGATTTCCGTGAACATCAAACAGGAAAAGGTGTTGCAAAAGCAAAAGAGGTCATTCGCAAACACGTTGAGCATCTTGATGTTGACCGTCCACTTTATCCAGATCATAACAAGATGAAAGCACTTGTTAAATCCTGTGAGATACTTGAAGAAGTTGAAAAAGCTGTTGGAAGTTTGGAATAATTTTTTCACGCAAAGCCGCCAAGAACGCAAAGTTTTAAAATGCCTGAAAATGAAATTGCAAAAATAGTAGTTGATTGTTGTTATAAAATTCACACAACATTAGGTCCTGGATTGTTTGAATCGGTTTATGAAAAAGCTTTGATTTATGAATTAGAAAAGCGTGGATTGAATTTCGAGCAGCAAAAGGGAATACCGGTGTATTATGATAATGTAAAAATGGAGATGGGATTCAGGGCGGACATTATAGTTGAGAATAAAGTTATTTTAGAATTAAAATCACAGGAAGTTTTAGCACCAGTTCATTCAAAACAATTATTGACTTATCTAAGAGTGACTGGTTTGAAACTAGGTCTTTTAATTAATTTCGGTGAAGCATTAATTAAAAATGGTATTCACCGAATCGTGAACAATTTATGATCCTTGGCGACTTTGCGTCTTTGCGTGAAATATTTTTTTAGGTAAAAAATGGAAATATTATTTCTGGTAATTGGTTTGGCGATTGGATTTGTAATTGCCTTCTTCTTCCTGAAGAGCAAGAAAACAATTCCGATTGAAGAAGTAAACAGGCTGAATGAAGAATTCAATTCACTCAAAGTAGAAGTAGGAAAATATTCGGAGAGAATTAAATTAATTGAAAGTGATAAGACGTCTCTACAGTCAGAATTAAAAACTGAAAGAGAAAAATCCGAAAAGCTCACATCCGAGAACTCATCACTGAAATCTGATTATGCAAATCTTCAAACAAAACTTTCCGAACAAAAATCTGAGATTGAAGAGCTTCAGCAAAAGTTTACCAAAGAGTTTGAAAATCTTGCTAACAGAATTTTCAAAGAAAAGACAGATGAATTCTCGAAGCAGAGCAAAACTAATCTTCAGGAAATACTGAATCCTCTCAAAGAAAGAATCACTGAGTTCCAAAGCAAGGTTGAAGAGACTAACAAAGAAAGTATAAGAGGCCACGCATCATTACGTGAACAGCTTTCAATGTTAAAGGATATGAATCAGCAAATAACCCAGGAAGCAAAGAATCTTACCGAAGCATTGAAGGGACAAAGTAAAACTCAGGGCAACTGGGGAGAATTTATTCTTGAAAGCATTCTTGAAAAATCAGGACTTGTAAAAGGAAGAGAATACGTTGTCCAGGAAAGCCTGACTGCAGAATCAGGAAAAAGATTTCAACCGGATGTAATCATTAAGCTGCCGGAAAACAAAAGTATTGTTATAGATTCAAAAGTTTCGCTGGTTGCG
>JALONF010000236.1 GCA_025455085.1 Ignavibacteriaceae bacterium | reverse complement strand
TAGCATTTTCGGAATAGCAGAGGTTGATATCACTGGTAACATCAACTATACGACGGATTACCTCTTCGGGTAGGTTTTCATCTTTGCATCGGTTACCTGCTTCCATATGAAATATTGGAATCTTAAGTCGTTTAGCTGAGATTACACTTAAACAGGAATTTGTATCACCTAAAACAATGATTGCATCAGGTTTTACGACTGTCATTAACTCGTATGACCTTGCAATCACATTCCCCATTGTCTGTCCCAGGTTCTCCCCTACCACTCCAAGGTAGTAATCTGGCTCTCGTAACCCAAGGTCTGTAAAGAAGACTTCATTCAATGAATAATCATAATTCTGCCCTGTATGCACTATGATATGATCAAAGTACTTGTCACACTTTTTAATGATTGCAGACATCTTGATTATTTCAGGACGAGTCCCTAAAATCGTCATCAGTTTCAATTTCTTCATAATGATCAATTAGAGAGGTTATAATGAGGATAAAGATCCTTATGTTTTTTCATCCACTCCGCTAGTTCTGCCACCATAGTCCCATAATCCGGGATTAAATAGCTAAAATCATATTTGGTGCGTTTGAGGGATTTGTCGGCACATACTCCTTCAACCGGATTTATCTTCATGGAATCACTTTTCAGGTAATGATTAAAAAGTTTAAGCAAATCATACTTTGAAATAGAATGATCTGGCACAGTATTATATAAGCCATGTGCTTTTTCCTTAGCGGCTATTTCCATAGTCTTGGCAAGCTGAAGTGTTGTTTGCCCTGTCCACATAGCCTTTGTGTAACCATTAACTTTGCCACTTTGTTGCAAAAACCAGTTGAGAAGGCCAATACCCCTTGGATTTATATCAGGTCCTACGATAGAGTTTCTCAGGGTAATATTTTTATCATCCTCGATTTCTCCAAGAGCTTTTGACCTGTCATAGAACGTTGCACCATCGCGAAAATCATCCTCAGTGTAACTGCCACGTTTACCGGAAAATACACAATCGGTGCTCATGTGAATTACCTGGATATTTGTATAAGCAGTAGTTTCAGCCAAAAAATGTGGAAAATAGGAATTCAGGAAACTTGCCGCAGCCTTATTCTGCTCGGCAAATTGATTAAGAATTCCAATGCAGTTAATCACCGTATCGAATTTACTTTCCAGAATAAACTTTCTTAAGAATTCTGTATCAAAAGCATCGCCAGAAATACTGTCAACATTTTTTGATTTTGATCTATCAAAACCAAGGACACTATGACCCTGCTCTTTCAAATACAAAGAGATTATATGTCCTGCCATTCCATTGCAGCCTAAAATAAAAAACTTCATATTCTTTGTATTTATTTAACGATTCTTTCCTGTATGTAAACGAGAGAAAGTAATTTATTTTTTACTTGCTCAACATCTAAGAGTTCCGTGTTATTACTATTGAATTCAGTTAATAAATTACGCTCTGTGTCTCCATAAACAAAGTATTTTGCGTAATTCAAATCCCGGTTATCACGCGGAACTCTATAGAAATTACCCATATCAACAGCATTAGCACATTCCTCGTTTGTTAAAAGGGTTTCATACATCTTTTCTCCATGACGGATTCCTATTTTTCTGATATTTTCTTTATTGCCTCCAAGGAGTTCACAAATAGCTTCTGCAAGGGTATTAATTGTACACGCCGGCGCCTTTTGAACAAGTATGTCTCCAGTTGTTCCGTGTTCAAAAGCGAAAAGTACGAGGGAAATTGCCTCCTCAAGAGACATAATAAAACGAGTCATTGAAGGCTCAGTCAATGTAATAGGGAGACCATTTCTTATCTGGTCAATCCATAAAGGAATAACAGAGCCCCGTGAACCAATCACATTACCGTATCGAGTACAGCAAATCTTTGTTTTATCTTGACTTACAATACGTGACTTTGCTACTATAACTTTCTCCATCATTGCTTTGGATGTGCCCATAGCATTTACAGGATAAGCTGCTTTGTCGGTAGAAAGACAAATTATAGTTTTAACCTCAGCCTCAATTGCTGCTGTTAGTACATTATCGGTACCCAGAACATTAGTTTTTACTGCTTCAACAGGAAAGAATTCACATGAGGGAACTTGTTTCAACGCTGCAGCATGGAAGATAAAATCCACCCCGTGCATGGCATTCTCCAGACTGGACAAATCCCTTACATCTCCGATATAAAATTTAATCTTATCCGCAGATTCCGGCATTTTGGCTTGAAATTCATGACGCATGTCGTCTTGTTTCTTTTCATCACGCGAAAAAATACGGATTTCAGCAATATCAGTATTCAGAAAGCGGTTCAGTGCCGCATTTCCAAATGAGCCAGTGCCACCTGTTATTAACAGCGTTTTGTTTGTAAATAGTGACATAATCTGAATTATTAATTTATGTGATATTGGGGAGAGACTCTCTCCTGATCTTCATGTTTCTAATTATTATTCTCAGAGTATTTCTTATAAAGAGAAATATCTCATTAATTGAAATTTTATTGTAAAAATTGTACACAAAATTAGTCGCAAGAGATGCATCGAAAATATTATTAATGCCTAATTCAGTCCCTTCAAATCTTATAGAGTTAGTGATAACAAAGCCATAAACATCTTCCATTAGGAATACTTTCCGCTTTGTCCTGACCATCAACTGATTAAATAATTCCAATAAATCATGCTGTCGGGCAATCTCCTTAAGAATGTTCAATTCTCGTACTAAAACCTCATTTTCGAACGAACTGTTTTCAATCAATTTGAAAGATGCACGTAATAGTGCTTCATATGATATAGGAACAAACTTCCCTGGCCATCCATTCAGATCACGGGCAGTCAGCAGATAATCTGCAGTCATAAGAGTTACCAAAGGAGAGTATTCCTGGGATGCTAATTCAGCATGCATTTTTCTTGTTATGTTATCTTTAAAGAATTGTTGAGCCACTTCTTTGGATTTCTTGTCAGACCTTTGATAATTCCTCCCTTGAGATTTAATGGTGCTCCCTGTAATGGATAATGGCTCATAAGTAAATGCATAATCATCAACTTCTCCTGCCAAAACTATTCCAGAAAATCCATCCGGAGTTGCACAATAATAAAAACTATGATCCTTCGTTCTTGATTTTACCCTGTCAATCAATGCAGTAGAAGCAATCGCTTTCATGAAAAGCATCGGACACTCATCAGCCTGATATATGAAGGTTTTGGTTAAGCTATTTAAAAATATTTCTGATTTAATAAATTTCACACCCGAATTTTTCCTTCTCTTAACATAAAAAATATTCTTGCCACCTTCATAATCAGAATATGTAAATCCAGCAGGAGTCCAGGTAAGTAATTCCCGATTTGTTGTTGAAAGTATCTCATACATACGCCAAATACTTCCAGGAGCTAATCCATCATCACCTCCTAGGGCCATTACATATCCAGTTCGAACTTGATTAAGAGCGAATTCAAAATTATCTCTCATTCCAAGATGATTGCTATGTGCAAACAATTTAATTCGGGAATCCGTTTTCATTAAATCACTTACAACCTCAACCGAATTGTCTGTGCTACAATCGTCGGAAACAATTATTTCAAAATTTGGATAATCTTGTATCAAACAAGTTCTCAAAGTATGAATCAAATACTCTGCCCTGTCTTTTTGTGGGATAATTACTGTAATTAATGGATAATCTGAAAGTTTTTTCATTGTATTAGTACCAAAAGAAACTAATTAATCTATTAATGACAAAAAATATGATTTAACATACCATTAAATAGTACTAAGTTCACTTTTTTGTCTTTGAATGCGATAATTATAATCTAATCTAAAGAATAAGTATGCAAGAAAATACACTATTAGTTGCAAATTTCCCCCAACATCAGAAAAAGGGTATAATTTCAATCCGCCCAACATACAAACAATCATCACAAAATGCAAAAGGATTAGTTGATGAAATCGGATTATCCCATTACGAATTTTAGTTTTGATGATCACAAATAATGTAAAAAACAGAAAAATTAATGTGGCTATAATTGGCCCAAAATCAAGAGTGAAATCCCCCACAAAAGTATAGAAACTTT
>JALONF010000235.1 GCA_025455085.1 Ignavibacteriaceae bacterium | reverse complement strand
CCATTCAATGCGTTGTATCTTACTCGCGTTACCGCAATAACATTAGTTGGTGCTTCGGTAGAATCCTGCCACATTGTGCTGGATGGAAACCACACAACATTGTTGATTCCATCTGCATTGCCGCCCCACTTTCCGGAATTTGCAATGCTCTGTGCTCGTTTAGTATATGTTAGTTGTTCCAGCCCAGTCCAGGTGTCGAATCCATTTTCAACAGAAGCAGCAAAGCCAGCAGGAGGTTGCACTCCACCAGTTGTAACCGATCCGAATATTTCATAGTCACCCTCTCCATCTTTCCAGTGAAGAGGTATGCCAGCAAGAGTTGTGTTTACTATATAATGATTACCTTCATCAGTAGCTCTTTCAATAGAGGCAGAGTATTCAGAAGTACTTAAAGGAAGGCTATCTAAATCTAATCTTGTTGCCGTTGCACTTACTACTTCTCCGGTAGTGAGCACAGCATCTTTTAAATTAGCAAGAAATTCAGCTTTGCCAGAAATATCAGAAGTTGTGAGAATCTCACCAAGAAATCGCTTACCCTCTCTATTGCTCAATCCCGAGTTTGCAAAAAATTGAATTTTATAATTTTGTCCGGGTGTTCCATTCACTACTCCCTGGATAGAACTTCCACCTTTTATTTCTGGTAAAGCAGATTCATCCTGCCAGGTGTATAGAGTATTAAGTGTTGGATACAGCTGCGAGTCATTTGTACCGGCAGCTAATTCAATTCCCAGAGTTGTATTACCATAAATTGAATTTTTTAGTATCGAGTTGTGGTTTCCCGATGCGACTAAAACACCAGAAGCGTTGTTGTTATAAATCGCATTCTCTAAAATTTGATTAGCATTTCCATTTATGACCAAACCATTACTTGAATTTCCAGAAATTTCATTCTGCGAAAGAGTAATGCCACTGACAGAACCTAATGATATACCGAAGGCTAAATTGTTAGTGACTGTATTCCCGGTTATGTTCCCCGTACTACTTGTTATGGAAATACCGCCCAAAGTATTTGTTCCAACGATGTTATTAGTTATTTGATTCCCCGAACTGGAAGTGACAGATATTCCTAACCCTGAATTTCCAAAGGCAGTATTTCCATTGATTGTACACCCATCTGAAGAATTCAGAAATATACCAGAACCAGAGTTTCCTGTGATTGAATTTGATGATAAAGTAACACTACTGCTGGATAAAGATATGCCACCCGCAGATATTATTCGAAATTTGATTTCCTGTGCCAGCATTTACTGATATTCCAAATCCGGTATTTCCTGTTATTATATTCCCGTTTAAATTTCCACCTCCATTGGATAGAGAAACACCTCCGCCCGTGTTGGTACCAATCGTATTATTTGAAATCTGACTTCCAGTTCCACCATTTAAAGTTATTCCAACTCCAGTATTTCCAGATAAAGTATTTCCGGTTACAATACCTGCTGAGTTAGAAATTAATACCCCGCCCAAACCATTATTACCAAAAGTATTATTTAGTATCTGATTTCCATTTGCATCGGCAATAGAAATTCCGTAACCGGCATTTCCTGTAATATTATTTGCAGATGAATTACCAATTAAATTGTTTATTGCGCCAGCGAGAATTAAAATTCCATTGGTCGTGGAATTAGAAATAGTATTCCCATTAATATTATTTCCCGAAGAGTTAATTGATACTCCGGCTATTTTATTCGACTCAATATTATTTCCGCCAGAAGCAGATAATGTTAAGCTATAACCAGCAGAATTATTTAGTGCGAGTCCCCGCATCGTACTACTACCTCCGGTAATAGTTAATCCTCCATTTAAACCATTTACCTGCACAAGAGGAGAACCCAAGTATCCCTTTTGTGAAGTTGCGTTTAAAAATACTTGCTCGGTTATATAAGGCAGGACCGATCCCGGTTGAATAACATAAGGTGCTGTTCCTGGAATGTAGAAATAAATTGTTTGACGGCCAGCCAGAGCATTTGCTTCTTGTATAGCGGCCCTTAATGTTGTAGTGCCGCTGCTAGTAACGGCAATTCCATCGCCGGGATTCGTGTCAGATCCATCTCCTGTAGAATTCACAACGAACAGAGGTGGATTTTTGCTTTTTAAAATTTCATCAATATTAAAAACTCTAAGATGATTTTTATAGGTTGATAAATCGTTGAGAGCCTTTATACCGCTGTAATAAGAAAATTCTGTAAAAGACCATCGACCGGTCAAATATTGAGCAAGCGATGATGGAAAATTCTCGGCAGGATTACCATTACCACCAGAATTATTTATATTATTTGCACTCAAAGCAGTATTAAAAATTCTGATTTCATCAATTAATCCTCTGAAAGCGCCCGTGATTGATTTTCCGACGAATAATCCAGTAACTCCATTTGTAGATGTATAACCTGTGTTTATAGTAAAATTAGCAGATGCAACTAAAGCGCCACCCGAATATATTTTTACCTTACTGCCATCATATGTACCGGAAATTGCAAGCCACTGAAATGCAGGCAATAAACTGGTGTTTACCGTCATTGTATTATTGTTCCCAATAGAGAAATATGCTGCAGGAGTATCTCCAATCAGGTAAACCCACGCTTGAACGGTTATCTGTTTATTGGAACTATTGCTGTTAAAAAATTTAAATCCATTTTGGTTTGCATCGGTATTTACTGGCTGTCCATCCAAGATATAAAGCTGGCTCGACTCTCCATTAAATACATAAGAGTTGTTGTTAGTTTGTGCAAAAGAATTGTTGAGCATTGTCAAAATGGTTATGAAAAGTGCCAGGTAAAAGTTCTTATTTATAAAATTTAGCATTATGGCCTCTGTTAATAAAATTTAAAACTTGATTGATTTTATTTGTAAAGATTTTGTTGGGACGATTATTAGTCGTTTATATAACTTTTAATTTGTGCCTTGAGTGAATTAATCTGCACGTTTGAGGCTGTAACCTTTTCCCCCGTTTTAGGATCGTTGATTACGCTTATCTTTCCATTTTCCCCGTTGAAGACTTTAAAGTTAGTACTCTTATCATCCTTTTTCAGAAATACGAGGACCTCTTCCTGAGCTTCAAACCTTGGCATATGAGAATACATCTCACCGACTTCACCAACTTCGCCGCCTAGATAGCTAACAATGACTGACCCACTATTGTTGCTGCCCTTTAAGTACTCTTCTACCTGAATAGTTGCTTGTGTATAAATTCTGGTTTTGTTCTCATTCCAGTTTGAATTTTGTTCAACAACTTTACCGGTTATGATTATATCTGCACTCTTTGACATACTCTCAACATCAGAAGAAGTTAATTGTGCAAGAGCTGTAGATAAAAATCCGCCGGCAATTATTAATGCACTAAGCAAACGCATTATTGTCACTTGCATAAAGTGATCCTTTCTAAAAAAAGAAGTGTTAAATGATATATTTTAAACTAAAAGATTGGTGAGTAAGCGGAGTGTCTAAATCCGAAATTACTGTTCTCAAAAACCCTGAACCTTCCAGCAATAAAGAATATAATTTTATATATTCTTCAATCTGAATCTGTTGCTCGGGTGATTTCTTGACCCAATGAATTTCCTATATTTGTATTGTTTGACTAGACCGGTGACACCAAATTTATGGTACCGGATGATAGTTTATGAAGTAATTATAACAACACTATGATATAATATGGTATTATTTCATAATAAGCAACTTTAGTTTACTATTAACTCTTAACCCCGGATTGCCAATATTAATTATTCCCGACACCAAGCTTTATTCATTTTGTTTTTATATTATCATTTAGAAAATTAAACCAAGTAAAAAGTTGTTTTTTGTTATTTATTGAAAAAGGAATGCAATGAGAGTTTCCGCGCAAGTTGAAAATAAATATTCTGTTATCAAATTTGAAGTCGATCAGGTTTTGGGATACGAAGCTCAAGAATTTCAGGATGCATTGCTGGATTCCCTTGAGCAAAAAGTTAACTGTATTATAGTAGATCTCTCTTCGGTTAAATATATTTCAAGCTGGGGAATCGGAATGCTAATCCACGGATTAGCCACTACTACGAACAGAGGTAGCAACTTTAAAATTGCAGGCCTGGCTGATAAAGTGATGGAGGTTTTTCAAAAAGTTAAAATTGATACAGTGTTAAACATTTATAAAACGGTAGAATTAGCTAAAGCTTAAGACTTATATGTAGAAAATAAAACAGAAAGTGCATTTATAATTTTAACTTAAGGCTTTGTTATAATGCCCCGCCACCGCGGGGTTTTTTATGTGCAACTATTTCACTTGATAAGCAGAAAATAAAATCTAATCTTACTTCTGAGAATCATATAAATTAAAGGATATCAATGTTGAAAATGCTAATATTATTTACAGCAATGTCAGCTATTACTTTGGGGGGGTGTGAAAATAAATCCAATAATATTAAGTCAGAAAACAAAAAGGAATCAGGAGAAATTGTAAATATGGATAATTTAGATAAAGCCACATTCGGATCCGGATGCTTCTGGTGTACGGAAGCAATATTTGAAAACCTAAATGGTGTTCATTCAGTAGTTTCAGGATATGCTGGTGGGCACGTACTGAATCCAACTTATGAAGAGGTTTGTGCTGGTAAGACTGGCCACGCAGAAGTCACGCAATTTACTTATGATCCTTCTATTATCAGTTACGATGAATTACTTGAAGTTTTCTGGAAGACACACGATCCAACAACTATGAACCGGCAGGGAAATGACGTAGGTCCACAATACCGTTCTGTAATTTTCTATCATAATGATGAACAGAAGCAGCTGGCAGAAAAATATAAAGCAGAACTAGACAAATCAGGTGCATGGGATAATCCAATCATTACAGAAATATCGCCACTAACTAATTACTTCCCTGCAGAAAATTATCATCAGGATTATTACAACAACAATCCTAACCAGGGATATTGTGCATTTGTGATTGCTCCAAAACTTGAGAAGTTCAAGAAAGTTTTTAAAGATAAGCTGAGGAAGTAAACGACCACAACTCTGGGATCGGTATTCAAAAATAAAAAAAGTATTGTCATTCCGTGCTTGACACGGAATCCAGATTAAGAACCAATTAATATATTCCGGTTCATCTCCCGATAAATCGGGATTGACCGGAATGAAAAGCAAGACTCAATATTAGCAACCGTTATCCACTCATACCAAGATACATTCCACCGAAGTATGGAATTAGCCAAATAAGCCATACAACAATGCTGAATCTGTGAAAGCTCAACCGCAGTTTTTCATTATTCTTAAAGACAACTCGCGTTGCCCAACTAGCGTGTATCAACATCAGCCAGAGAGCAATCTGTCCGGTTAATGTGTGAGGTTCTGTAATATCAAAAGGTCCTTTAGCCAGCAAGTGCATTGCATATGTGCCGGAAACATCAAATGAAAATCCTATCCAGAAGGCAATCACATGCCAGCGCTTTAGATATCTTGCTATCCTCTCTGACCAAACACCAAGAGAATAAAATATTAATGCGAGCGTGATTAAAGTTGTTGAGAGTATAACAAGGGGAGACATAATTTGAAGATTAGTGATGCGACAGAATAAAACCCCTACTATCAGCAGGGGTTTTAAATTCTCAATTAGTATTTTATTCTTCGTCTCTAATTAGTGGTGTGGCAGACATCCTAACTAAATCTAAAACGGCAGAAACTCGGTTATCAAGCTGGAAAAATTTTCCAACAAGCGGAGCGGGAAGTACTTCAAACATTTTATCCAGATATTCTTTTCTCACATCCGTTAAATCCTGCTGGGACTGGATAGCTTTGTTTATAAGATCCTTTGCCGTTGCATCATCCAGTGCATAATAGTTCATCATGAATTCTTCAGTGATACTTACTCTTTCTTCAAATATCGGACTGCGGGCAGCCATATACTCGTCGAAAAGAGGCCAGAATTTATTTGCTTCGTCTTCAGTTAATTTCAAATTCTCTTTTACAATTTCCTTAAATGTTCCGCCAACATCTTTTTTCAATCCTTCAATGTAAGTTGAATCAAAACTTTCTATTTGTGCAAAACTTAGTGATGTAAACACCAGCAAAGAGAGAACGAGTAATTTTTTCATGATACTATACCTTTAAATTATTAATGTAATGATTGCTTATTAAACGAAATTTGTATGAACTAAAATATTGAATGGGTAGCTATTAACAAAGGTGAGCTATAAGCTGAAAGCAAGTCCTGCAGTTAAGTCGTATTGAAGCAAATATGTCCCTCCGTTGATGAAAATTCCACAATTTCCGTCAGTGCAGAAAACCGCGGCACTCGAAAAGTAAATTGGTACTAGAAACCGCCATTGTAATCTGGCGGCAAGGTTTTCAGTGAAATAATACTTGATTCCACCTCCGGCAGTAAACGAAAACTCAAGCTCACTACTAATAGCATCATCTTTTGGTTTGAAGTATGTTACACCAAGTGTAAATGCTGCGAAAGGACGAAAATTGCCTGTTTCAGTTTCAACGTGAGCACCAGCCTGGAAATATTCAATGCTCATATCAAAAAGATATTTTACCGTGTCGAAATATTCCTGCTTGAAACGAACTTCTTTTACCGTGTCGAAATATTCCTGCTTGAAACGAACTTCTGTATCAGTGCGATTGTATAGCAGCTCAAGAAATAAATCATCACTAACTCTAATATCGAGCGCACCACCATAATTAAAATTATGATCTATGACTAAATCGCCGTCAAGCGTACTTAGATTACTAGTGAGGAAATATCCAATAAAAGGTGTAACCTCGATTTGCTGCTGCTTAAACTGCGCAAAGCTGATGTTGGTTGAAATTATTAAAAACATTATTGTGAAAAAGAAAAGTATAAGTGGAGGCTGGTTTTGAGAATCAATACCGAACACTATACCAACAAACCT
>JALONF010000234.1 GCA_025455085.1 Ignavibacteriaceae bacterium | reverse complement strand
CCGTCTTCGAACTGTGACACTCCCATCTTTTCAGGCCGGTGAATGAAGACGACCATATCAGGCACGAAGTAATAATGAAAATTATGTGCGACTTTGAGTTGAACTTCAAATCAATTGAAGAAAAGTTCAACATTAAGTTTAAGGATTATTTTAAATGGGGACTTAGCAACCTGAAAGAATTTGAAGCTGATGAATTAATTGTGATGAACAATGACGGCTTTAAAGTAAAAGATATGGGCAGACTTCTCATCCGTAACATTGCTATGAACTTTGATGGTTACATTGAAAGAAAAGAAGACAAAGCCAAATATTCGAGGACGGTTTGAGTTTTGCTATAGGATAAGTAATTATAATTCCATCCAAATTAGAAATCTTGATTTTTTAGAACTAGCGCCAAGAAGTGTACTTTTTCATAAAAGCGAAGAACCCAAGCCCCGGCACATTTATCTTCTTTTGTCAAAAGATATTTATAGTGAAAAGTATTTTCGCCGATTTTATGTAAAACAGTCTTGTCTACATAAAAAAGAATTTTAGATTTTATGAAATCTTTTAACTTTTGAGGTTGTAAGTTTAAATCATCTTCTGCAATAATTTTTATCGAATAATCATTTCTAAGTACTCTTGCCGAATGATAATAATACAAGCCACGGATTACCTTTGATAATACCTTTTCAAGTCGACCATAGTCAACTGAGAAAACTGGATGATCACCTAAATATAGTCCGGCTGGAGAAAAAACTTTTTTTACTACTATTGCCTTAGAATAAAGCTTTTGAAAACCATGCTGTTTAGGATCGGAAAGAGACCTCATTAAAGCATTCCTCAATTCATCTGTGTTTTGGTTTTCCTCAACATCAGCTCGGGATATTAAAATCGCACGCAAATATTCATCATCTTTTGATGAGTGATTATTACAATCTAAACAAGTTGGCAACTTGATAAGATTTATTCTGTCTTTAGAAGCGAATAAGCACTTCGGTGGTATGTGATCATCAGTTGTGGCAGGTTTTTCGTTACAAATAACGCAAAGTCTTTTTTTCTTCTTCATAAATCATTCAAAACTTATTTCAGTGTGATTTACAAATTAATCAATAACTCGGTCTTCCCTACAAAGATGGCGGGACAGAAATTATTAAAAATTAAACGACAACGTTTTCAACTTTTATACTGGCCTGACTCAGAGCTAATTCCGCATTTCTTATTCTATCCAATCTCATTGAATTCGTTCTGAATTTAGGAATGATGATAGACAGGAAGTAACTTCTGAATATATACCACCAAAAGCTTCTTTCAAGAAGAATTGGATTTATATTTTTCTCAATTTCTTTGTGAGCTTCGGGAACTTTATTCCAGTGAAGTCCTGCTTTTTGATGATGAATCGTGTGATAGCCGTTATTAAAAAGAAGAAAATTCAGAAAACCTGTAAAGTTTCTGGAATGATTCCACTCAGATTCTTCATCGGCGTGAACATGCTGGACGTAATTGAATATCAAAACACTGAAGAGAGAAACCTGTTGAGGTATGATGACGAACAGTAATGCTTTCTCCCAATCAATTATTAAAGCTGCGGCTATCCACAGAACAAGCACGAAATATTGCGAAATGCTAACCCAGAATTTTTCTTTGTTATTTGCTTTCATGTCTTTCAGATAATTGGCGATTGCCTTTTGCTGGTAAAATCCGCTAATAGTTGGATATGAAATAAGTGTGAGAAAATTATTTTTTTCACTTACTCTATATGTAATGGAGTCATCGCCTTCGCGGTTATTAAAGCGATGGTGATTTTTATTATGCGTTGGTATCCAGGCAAATATCGGGAAACCGTAAAACACGGTAAGCCACCAATCGGTTAATACATTCATCACTTTGGAACGCCACATCGGCAGGTGGTTGTGATTGTGAGTCATTACCGATACAGCAACTGCCATAAATAAAAACCACGTGTAGATAAATGGATTAACACCCAGCCAAATCCATTGAGCAATAAATAATGCTGTGGTAATGAATATGTAGACAAGACTTTTTATGTCTGCTTTTTCTTTTAACTTCAAATTCATTTTAATCAGCCTTTCATTTTATAAATTAATTTTGTCCGGTCACTTTTCACTATGACTTACAAGACATACTTTTACTCGTTTTTAACGGTGAAGTAAAACCTCAACCGTATTTTTAGTTTCATTTGCTTCTATATTATTTGAAGCTTTAACAAAATTTATTCTTTTCTCAAAGTAATTGAATTTTCTCCTGACTGTGGTATCGCTCATACTGAATGAGAAAAACTGGGGTGCTTAGAGAAAGGCATAGTATTTTTATTCTATAACAATAATAGAGATGTTTTTAATCAAATGAAAGAAGTTTGTTTCGGGGCAGACAGTTTTACCCTTTCATAATAGATACCCGTGGCAGATTATACTAGTCGCTTGGCCTATCCTTCATCGGAGCAGAAGTGAAGAAATCTTTATAAAAACGCTCTGTGTAGTTTTCAAGCATTTCCTCAACAACTTTGTAATGTTTTGAACGGATAACAAATCCGGCGTGATAAGGCTTGTCTAATCGCCATACAATTTCCGGATCGTTATATGAAGAAAGATTCGGCCATTCCTGTTTTGAAAGTGAGGTAATTATTCCAGCATAGTTATCCTGCACTTCTGGATACTGGTAATCACCTTCTCCTCTTAATATTTCTATTTTTGCCCATTCACGCCAGAGATTGATTCCAGAAGCAGCAAGCACCAGTTCTGAAAGATTGGCTCCGCCAACCCGTGCAGAAGTTTCCAGAAAATAAAATTTACCATCGCGGTCTGATTCAATAAACTCTGTGTGAGAAACACCTCGCAGCATTCCAAGGGCTTTCATAAGCTTTTCATTCATATCTAAAAGCTGCTGTTCCTTTTTGCTTCCCCTTTCAATTGTTTTGCTGGTGAAAACTCTCCCTTCGTGTGCTACTTCAAATGGTGGTCTCCCGTACTGGCTGGCAATTGCAAACCGTACTTCGTGCTCATAAATAATTGAATCGACGTGATAGATGTTGCCGGGGACAAATCTCTCCATCAAAAAGAATGACTGCTCATCACCGAGATTATTTATTCTGTTCCACATTTCTTCCTTGTTGTGAACTTTCTTCAATCCATGCGCCCCAGCGAGAAGTCTGGGTTTTATCATATAAGGAAAAGGAACCTTATCAGCAAACTCATTTATATCATTATGATTTAAAATGTGCATGAACTCGGGAACAGGTATTTCCATTTCAAGTGCTCTCATTCTCATCGCAAGCTTGTCACGAAAGTAACGTGCGGTTGTATCGCCCATCCCTGGAACACGCAAATGTTCTCTGAGTGTTGCTGCTCTTTCAACATCAAAATCATCAAGAGCTACAATTCTGTCAAGCTTTTCTTTTCTTGCAAGGAAGCTGACACCATAAATTACATCCCGCATGTTCCATTCTTTGTTTTTGTCGGGCATATAAAAAATTTCATCGATTACATCTTTAGGCCAGGGAGCTGTTTCCAAACTTTTTGAAGTGAGCAGAAGAACTCGACAGCCCTGTTCTTTACACTCGCGCATAAAGTCGTGGCCTTTTTCATAAGATGAAACACACAATACGGTGATGGGTTTTTTAGTGCTCATAGAAATTTCCTGATTTTATATGACGCTTTATTTTTGCTGCCAAGTTTAAGTTTAATAATGGAAAGAATCAACTAAGCGATCAAAATAAAACACACTACATACTTATATCGCCTAATTTTTACTACTTAAAGTTCAGGGCAATTTGTTAAATTTGCACCTGATTAAAGTATATTGTATCAATGCCTTCACAAAAGAAAATCGTAATAATAGGCGCCGGAATATCAGGCTTAACAACCGCATATCTTCTTTTTAAAGAAGGATATGATGTGGTGGTTCTTGAACAGAAAAATAATGTGGGCGGATCAATTGAAACTTTTGATGCAAATGGTTTTCTTTTTGACAGAGGACCAAACAGCGGACTTGAAACTACTCCACTCATTCAGCAGCTTGTTAAAGATTTAAATCTTGAAAATCAATTTGTTTATGCAAATCGTGAAGGAAATAAA
>JALONF010000233.1 GCA_025455085.1 Ignavibacteriaceae bacterium | reverse complement strand
TAAAAGCTTCAGTTGAGCTAAAGATTGTCTCTGCTTTCGATAACTGGATCAGTAAACTCATTTCAAAAGTATCTGAACTTGAGATGCCGGATGAGGGGAGAGGGAATAATGAAATTAAAATTCGATCTTATAAAACAGCAATAAAAGATCTGAATAAAGTTGCTGCGCTCTTAAAACCATTCCAGAACAAACTTACTACAGATGAATTCAGAGAAAATATTTTAAGACTGGTTTATAAACTAGATCTACCTGCATTCCAGAACAAACTTACTACAGATGAATTCAGAGAAAATATTTTAACGCTGGTTTATAAACTTGATCTCCCTGCCAATTTGCTAAAAGCACCACCAGAAGTCGTTGAGAATGATGCCATTGCTCTTAATACTTTTATTAATATGATTGATGAAGTTACTAATCTTATCAAGCTTGAATACGGCGGCAAAGCAAAATTTCCTCTTCACTTTTATCTTAATCAGCTACGGACTACGGCAGCATTTACCAGATATAACATTCCTGAGAAGCCGGGGTATGGAGTTCAAATTACCACATTAAATGAAATCCGTGGATTGAATTTCGACTATATCTTCATCGGCGGATTAAATGATGGTGACTTACCGACGAGATTCACTCCTGAAATTTTCTTTTCGGGATCATTTGCCAGGGAAGAAGTTCAGCATCAGGTAGAGCAGAGATATTTATTCTATCAGGCGTTGTGTACCTGGAAGAAAAAACTTTATCTCTCGTATCCTCAAACGGATGGGAAGCGTGATCTTGTTCAGTCAAGTTTTCTGCAGGACTTTAATGCACTTTATGAGACTAAAAAGATTACCAGAAGTGATTTCAAGGATGAGATATATTCAAAAGAAGAGATGCTTGAATTGCTAGGTAAGCTTTCACGTGAACAAAGAACTAAATTAAAACTTCCGGAAGAAGTTGAAGTTGATATTGACGGAATCAGCCGTGCAATTGAGATTGACAAAAAGAGAATGGAAGAACCATTTGGTGAGTCAGAGTTTACAGGTTTTATATCGAAGGATATCTCTGATGAATTAATGAATAAGCTAAGCCGAATCTTAGAAGGGGAGTTTTCAGCAACCCAGCTCGAAAACTATGCAAAATGTCCATACAAATATTTTGTTGAGAATATTCTAAAACTCGAGACCATAACTGAACCAATTGAAGAACTTGAGGCATTTGAATACGGAAGTCTAATTCATTCAATACTTTATGAGTTCTACACAAAAATAAAAGAGAAAGGGACTCTACTTTCAAAATGTAATGATGAAGAATTTAAATCTGCGGAAATGCTGCTTTTCAAAATTGCCGAGAAAAAATTTGATGATTTGAAACTTAATCCTGAATTTTCTTTCTACGAACGTGAGAAACTGCTTGGAATAAATGGAAGAAAAACGCAATCGCTGCTTTATAAGTTTTTGGAAGAAGAAAAAAATAATGACGGAGGCTATGTCCCTTCTTTTTTTGAACTAAGTTTCGGTAGAGTAAAACAAGAAGAAAAATTCTCAAAAAAAATTAAAGAAGAAGTCTCTACCGACAGTATAAAACTGAAAGGAAAGATTGACAGGATTGATATTAATGAATCAGAAAAAACTCTTAAAGTGATTGACTACAAACTTGGGGGTGCAAAACCCTCTGCAAATGATTTAACAACTGGCACTTCTTTACAGTTACCACTTTATCTTTTTGCGGCGAAGGAATTAATTAAGAGGGAACTTGGAGCTGAGTATAATCCTGCAGAAGCACAAATATTCTCTCTGAAATATGCCGAAAAAGATTTTGGTAAAAAGAGTATCAGCATAAAAGGACGAAGATCAAAAACAGAAACTACAGAAGATAAGATTGCATCGGCAGAAGAAATGATAAAAATCTGTCTGGATATGGTGAACAAATTCACCGCGGAAATTTCAAAAGGTAAGTTTAACCTCTCAACCTTAAAAGATCGTGATTCAAAAGTCTGCCGCTTCTGCGACTTTAAGAGAATCTGCCGAATACAGGAAGTGGATTGAGGGAAAACTATTTAACCTGGTTCTCACCAAAATCAACCGAAGCAGGCAACCCCTCAGGGTTCCATAATAGTTCATATTCAAAGCTGCATATTTCCAGTTTCACAGGAGTTACTTCAATAAGAACGTAGTCTTTGTCTCTATCAGGGTAGAATCTTTTCCAGCCACTCTTCCAGTATTTTGCTTTCAAATCAGGATCGTTAACCAGTCGTGCTTTACCGGAAATGGATACATAGCTATAACTTTTTGTATCGTAATAAAAAACTACAACATTTGGATTATTCTGAATTTGCTTTACCTTGCGGCTGGTTGGAAATGTGCCGAGCCAGATAACCCAATTTTCTTCGGGAGGGAAGGGCGACATTGTTCTTGCCTGAGGTTTACCTTCTTGATCAACAGTAACTAACACCCGACTATCTGCTGAATCAACTATTATCCGTGCATAGATCAACAAACTGTCTCGGGATATTTCTCTCTGCGGAGGAAATTGTTCTGTCTGCGCAATCAGAGAAGAGATAGTAATTAATACTATTGTCAGAAAATACAATAATGATTTAATTGTTGTCATAGCTCCTCCATTTTTAAGTTAATTAGCACCATCTTCTTTAGCTTAGCGGCCATTGCTAAATTAATCGAGTTTTTCTTACACCTCTAAATGCTTTTGACAACAGGCGGAGTGATTAAGAAGTAGCCGAAACCCAATGTGAAGAAAAGGTAGACAAAAACGATTGACCATGCTAAAGGATTAAGTACATCCGAAATCACTGTAATTGTTGTCATAATAAATGCTATAAGGTCGTAAACAAATAATGCAATTATAATAGCTCTTCTCGCATCAGATTCTACAGCATTTTTTGCGAACCAGCAAAGAAACAAATTACCAAAGAGTGAAGAGGCATATTCCCTTGCTGTGAAGATTCCTCCATCACTTAATTCCGCCCCAAATATTGAAAGTAATTTATCAGGTATGGCGAGTAATAGAATTCCAAAAGCAAGACACACTAATGCTTTAATAACCATAAGATTTCTGAAACTCATATCTCCCTCCTGCTCTTAATAATTTAAATTTTTATTCTGGATTATTTGATTTACTCCGGAAAAATTTAAGGCATCTTTTCCCGCAGCAGCTTTGCCAAATCACTCCAAGGTGCAGGAAAGACAGGCATTACATATAATCTGAAGGAATGTCTGCTCCCGGGTGCATATTCAGGTGAAGCAATTGCATAATACCACTCGGCACCTATAGCTACAGGTAATTCACCGAAATAGAATGTCTTGTTAAAACCAAACCCTATCGGGAATGTCATCTGGTTTTCGGGTGCAGCATTCCAATTAACAGTAAAATTAGGACTCATACCAAAACCCCAATCCGGATGAGGAGAATAGTAAATAAAATATTGTGTGTTAGTCATATTAACATCAGCCCTCTTATCATCACCGGCAAAACTCCACCATTGCTGTAAGAAGAAACCATATTTCCAATTGCTTCCACTATACATCAGCACAAAGGCGGGACCTGCAGACCACTTCCCGGAACCGAGAATATCTTTGCTGGCAGTTGGTATCACTATTGTCGGACCGGCTGCCCAAACTATACAAGCGTCTTCTAATTTAAAACCACCCTTCGGTCCAAATAATCCGATATAAAGCATATCACCGAATCCGGATGTTTTACCGTACGGATCTTTTATAGTATTTACCAGCGATGTATCTCCAATGACTGCACCACCACCTGGAGTTACATTAAATAATTTGCCTAATTCTTCTTTAAGCGGAATAGTAGGAAACTGCAGAGCAATTCTGCTGACCCAATTCACACTACCGAGTGGTATAGGGAAAGTTGGAATTAATGAATAAACACTGACCCACTCAGCTCGCCTTGTATTCGGTTTAAATGGATTTAACTTATTGGCAGGTTGCGGAAAAGTTACTTGTATCCAATCAAACTGGTTCCATAAAACAAATAATTCAGAAACCGGGCTATCCATAGCATCATTAATTGCTTTAAGGAGCTCCGGGTCTTTTGTGTAATCAAATACTGAATCTTGCTGAGCTTGACTAAAGGTAAAATTTGATATAACGAGAATAGAGATAAGTGAAAATTTGGGAAGAAACTGTTTCATAGCGAGCCTCCTATTTGAAGTTGAAAAAAGTTATTTTCAAATCTTCTGCTTCGGTAGAACTATATCCGTAAGTCTTGCTCTGTCGGAGTTGAGAAAAATTTTCTATTGAAATCAGCAATAAATTTCTTTAAAAGTCAAATAGGTTTATTTTGTAATTAGCAAACAAACACCCCTGCCAACCAATATTGAAAGGGGTTTGAATGAGATGAAAAATATTTTTTAATTATCTCAATAATACCATCTTCCTAGTTTCAATGAATGGACCCGCTTGTAAACGATAAAAATATACGCCGGAGCCGTATCCGCCTTTGGCGGAACCTCCATACCATGTTACTTCATAACTTCCTGCTGTTTTATATTCATTAACAAGAGTTGCAACTTCATTTCCAAGAATGTCAAAAACTTTTAGTGTTACTTGACCGCTAACTGGTAACAGATAACTGATCACCGTATTCGGATTAAACGGATTGGGGTAGTTCAGCAGCAGCTCAAATTTTGGTGGTATTATTGAATTTTCTTCTACAGAGGTAATTGGATCGCAATCACTCTGATATGATGATGTTGTAAATGCTACTGAAGAACCTCCATAATTAAATGATGTTGAACCTATGTATAGAGAAGTGTCAGGAAAAATAAGCGGCAGTTTTCTGAAAACTTTCACATAATAAAAATTACTCTGCAAACCGTTAATTGAAGCACAAAGATCATAGTAGCACATACAAGGCACATAGATATCTGTCGTATCAACTTCAACTACAAATATTGTATCAGCAGAAAAACCAACATCCATCCTGAATCGTGATGCGCAATTTTCAAGAGCATCTGTATTCCAGATATGAACTGTATCTCCTGATATGATAACAAAAATAGAATCCTCCGGCTGCTGTGCATTTACTGAAATGCCAAGAACAATAGTAACGATTAGAAAAAAAATTTTTTTCATTTTAAACTCACGTCATATTTATTTTAACAGAATCATCTTCTTTGTTTGACTAAAAGAACCAGCACTAAGTTTGTAGAAATAAATTCCACTTGAAATCTCAGGTCTGGAGACCTGAGCTACGTTGAACTCAACTTCATAACTTCCTGCTGTTTTATATTCATCAACAAGAGTTGCAACTTTATTACCAAGCACATCATAAATTTTTAGAATTACATTACCGCTCACTGGTAACTGATAACTGATCACCGTACTTGGATTAAATGGATTGGGGTAGTTCTGGAATAATTCAAATTTCGCCGTTACTACCTCCACCTCGACGATATCAGAATACTCAAATTGACCGTCCGTATCAATCTGTTTTAACCGGTACTGAAATATTCTGCCGCCAAAGGGTTTATCATCTGTGAAAGAATAATTTTTCGGGGAGTTAGAATTTCCATTTCCTTCCACGAATCCGATCTTACTGAATTCAACACCGTGTTTCTTAACTTTTGTATTTGTTACTGCACGTTCAATTTCAAAACCGTAGTTGCTTACTTCCGTTTCCGTTCTCCAGTTTAAAAGGATTTTTTGTCCCACAATTGAAGCTGTGAATGAAGATAGTTCGACCGGTAAGGCATTAAATATTTGATCACTGACAGGAAAATTCAAAGCCCTGAATTCATCTTTCAAATCAGATTGAAATGCCTCTGACAAAGCCCTAACCAATAGTGTTGCTCGAAAAGTATCAGCATCCGCAGTATTATTTAATGGATCATAAGCTACTGCCCATTCCGGACATAATCCTTGCAGTAATGTCATCATCCGCTTTAAAGGTATCATATACCCTTCTTCTGCATATTCAGCATGTTCACAAAATTTATAGGCAATAGTTAAAAAGGTAAGCATTGTTTCATCTTCAGGTGTTGAAGGATCATTCCACGATGCAAATGGTTTATTGTTAAGAATGTACTGGTCATATCCATCCCGGACAATTTTTATTGTCCTGATAACCTGCTGCTTTATTTCCATCATAAGATCCTCGCTTAAACCATAGTAATCATAGTTATTCACTACTTCATAACCAGTTGCATGCTGGAATATCTGAGCCATCGACTCAGAATAAATTGCGTTGGCATTTCCGCCTATCACATCACCATAATAAAAAGAAGGAGGAGTGTTTAGAGTTATGTTATGTCCCATTTCATGAAAGAGAGAGGAGTAGTCTATATTTCCAAGCATAAATGGATCGCCGACACCGAATGAAACCGGATTCGTATACCATAATGAATATGCCCCGCTAAAAGTTAGATCACGAAACATGTATTGCTCAAACTTACCATACGGCAAAAACAAACTATTATTCACAAAATCTTTTTGAAATTTAGCTGCTGTTGTTAATACATATTCAATTGTTGAACGTGGTATGATGGGGAAAAAGTTATCATCAAAAAATGTGAGATCTGCCGGCGGTATAAATAATCGTGTACCCATAGTATCCAGCACATCTTCATTCTCAGGAATATGAACAGCAATAGTATCAGATAAAGTTATGGGTGCAATAGATGGTGGAACAAAACGAATAATTGTTTCGGCAGTATCTTCAAAGCCACCGGCATAATTTGCCACAACTATTAGAATGTAATTTTGGGAAATGTCAGCATAAGTATGCGTCATCGGGAACCAACCGTTCTCAGAGCTACCATCTCCCCAATCCCAGCTTATAAATATAGGACCGCCTGAAACAAATCCATTTACTCTAACATAGCCGGTAGTTCTATTTATCTCTTCAATATTTAATGATAGAGAAGACGGTGGATCGAACAGATATTTACTGTAGTTAAAAAATTCCTGGCCGAGAGCATTTACCT